>JAJCYL010000304.1 GCA_029262955.1 Cytophagales bacterium
CGCATGAATTGGAAGGCATCGACGGGGTTGAGGTTGTTAAAATTCTAAACCCGGTAGCTCCATTTTCATTTTTGAATTATGTTTTTGTGCATCATAAAATGATTGGCACTCAGGAGTTTGATCAGATACTTATGCATGAAAAAACACATATCCAACAGATGCATTCTGTTGATTTAATTTTTGTTCAACTGTTAGCAGCCTTTTTTTGGTTCAACCCATTGGTCTGGCAGTTATTAAAATCCTTAAAAACAACACATGAATACATAGCCGACAAAAAGATAATAAAAGCGGGTTATTCCTTGGTCGAGTACCAGTCCTTGCTTTTGAGACAATTGATCAGCAACAACTCAAGTGGGTTGGTACACAATTTCAATTTATCATTTATCAAAAAAAGAATAACCATGATGAAAAATAAAAAATCAGGATGGTCTGGTAAAGTAAAAGTAGCCATGGCCATTGCAAGTACAATGTTCTTAAGTGCATTAATTGTACAATGTAATTCAAATACGGAGGAACAGGCTTCCTTAGAATTTGAAGTGGAATCGAACAGTGATTTCACAGAGGGCATTAATCTACCGGTGTTACCCAAAACTGGTTTAATAGCCAATATCAATCCTGACAATGCCTTATATTTTAGCATTTCCGGGAATAAATTGACCATCAATGGAGAAAACTACGAAGTGGAGGAAATAGGTCAGGTGATCGAAAAATCAAGTTTAAGTGATCAAGGAGAGATTGTGATTCGAATCGATAGGAATCAAACCATGGCACTAGTACGAAATGTGCAGTGGGAGCTAAGAAAAGCAGATCGGAGAAAAATCCTTTATTTGGGAAAAACTGACACTGGTGAAAAGGTTGAAATGGCGATGTTACTTCCTCCGACACCAGGAAAACCAACCTACGATGGGAAATACCTTCCGCATATTGATGATCAATACATTGCCGAAACTGGTGTTGATATTCTTTATATCAAGTTGGGTGATAATGCTGGGGTTACTAATCAAAAAACAGTGTATGATTTCGTACAAAATCATATGCGAAAACAGTCTGATAATTATGTGGTCAGTGCAAAGTACGATGATGATGACACCTATAATGATTATTTAGTGAATCTCACCTACATACAAGAAGGGTTCAATCAAATTTACCAGGAACGTGCCCAGCAGATGTTTGGGAAAGATTTTTATGAATTAGACAAACCAGATTATCATGCAGTGAGGAAAGGCATACCTCGGGCAATATCAATTGCTGTGGGTAAGTAAATTCGGACTCAAGGTCAAATGCTAAGAATATCATAAGGGAGACTCAAATTGGGTTCCCTTATGATACTTCACAATAAGAGAGCCTTAGACGGAACTTATCTTGGTTACTTTCTCCAAACCTCATTAGCTCCATAAGCCACTTTTTCATTAGGTAAAGTAACCTGATATTTTATGGCATAGGCCTCCCATTCATTACTACAAAATTAAATGGACTTGCTGACCTTGCATAACGTGTTGACTAACCTATAGCCTGCTTTTCTCCTCAACCCACTTCCTGGCATTAATAAACGCTTCAATCCAGGGGCTCACTTCATCGTCACGATCTGATGGATAATGGGCCCAATTCCAGGGGTATAAAGAACGCTCCAGATGAGGCATAATGGCCAGGTGTCTTCCATCTTTTGATTCCAAAGCAGCGGTGGCAAAATCCGATCCGTTGGGATTACCCGGATAAGCAGGGTAGGTGTATTTAGCAGTGATGCCCAGGTCTGATTCCGGTATGTCGAATTGGAAGCGTCCTTCACCATGTGCCAACCAAATACCCAATTTGGCACCTTCCATAGATTTCAGCATCACACTGTTATTTTTTTGAATATCAACATTGATGAAACTGCATTCAAATTTGCCTGAACTATTAAACTGCATTTTCGGATGCGCTTCTTTCAGATCAGGGTAAATTAGACCTAAGTGCATCATCAACTGGCATCCGTTACATACACCAAGACTTAAGGTGTCCTCTCGGGCGTAAAAGTCCTTTAGCGCTTTCCGTGCATTTTCATTGTATTTAAAAACACCGGCCCATCCTTTGGCTGACCCCAAAACATCAGAATTGGAAAATCCTCCGGTAAAGACAATCATGTTGACCTCCTTCAAATCTTCTCTGCCGATCATGAGGTCAGTCATATGCACATCTTTGACATCGAAGCCAGCCAGGTGTAGGCAGTAAGCCATTTCCCGATCACTATTGATGCCCTTTTCCCTAATGATTGCTGCTTTTATCCCGGTAGACTTGGTTCGATTGGGATCAAGGCCCATGTCCTTGAATTTGCCGGTGAAACTCTCAGGGAACTTAAATAACAAAGGCTGAGCCTTGTAATTCTTAAATCTCTGCGTTGCGTGATCACTATCCCTTTGACGGCTATCAAACTGGTAGGATGTCTTGAACCAGGTGTCTCTAAGCTCATCCAAATCAAACTTATAGGATGATTCGCCATTCTGAATTAGAAGATGTCGCTCATTAATTAACCAGCCAATCTCATGGGAATCAATGCCTTTTGATTTTAATCGTTTTTGAATATCATCCGATTGATTGACTTGTATGATCAAACCAGGATTTTCACTGAACAGGGCTTTTACATCATCTTGCTCATCGATAAGTGATAGATTGACGTCAAGCCCGCCGGTTAAGTTGCCGAAATTCATTTCAGCAAGGCAAGTGATTATGCCACCCGAGGAAATGTCATGCCCAGCCAGAATTTTACCTTCTTTAATCAAACCTTGAATTTCTCCAAATACATTCTTTATATAAGAAGCGTCTTTAATGGTAGGAGTATGGTCACCCAATTGACCAAGGCTTTGAGCAAAACTTGACCCACCAAGACTTAAGTCTATTTGTGACAGATCTATATAGAGTAGGTGGGTGCCTTCGATGTGCTGAATAACCGGTTCAACAGTCTTACTCACATCTGAAACCTCACCTACAGAAGAAATGATTACCGTTCCCGGAGAATAGACGGTTTCACCATCCGGATATTTTTGAGTCATTGAAAGAGAATCCTTACCGGTGGGGATGTTGATTCCTAACTCAATGGCGAAGTTGCTAACTGCTTCAACCGCCGCATAAAGTCTTGCATTCTCTCCTTTATTTTTTGCTGGCCACATCCAATTGGCACTTAGGGATACTCCGGAAAGACCATGGGTTAATGGTGCCCAAACCAGATTAGTCAGTGCTTCGGTAATGGATAATATAGAGCCTGCCACAGGATCAATAAGGGCAGGGGCAGGGGCATGCCCGATGGAGGTGGCAACTCCTTTTTTAGACTTATAATCTATCAGGGTAACGCCCACGTTATTCAAAGGGATTTGAATTTCT
>JAJCYL010000305.1 GCA_029262955.1 Cytophagales bacterium
TTTGTCTAATAAAACTTTCTATCCATTTACCGATCTTTTATTGCATGATATGGGGCCAGGATTGGATGATGGCGCTACGGAAGGTTCGGCTGAAACATTCGAGTGGCGTACACCCCCTCTTTGGGGTTTGGGACTATCTCCGGATTCTCAGGGAGGAGATTTTTTCCTGTTGCATGATGGAAGGGCTGGCAGTATAGAGGAAGCAATTTTACTGCATGGCGGAGAAGCCCAGAATAGTAGAGAGCAGTATCAAGCTCTTGGAGATACTGAAAAAGAGGCAGTTCTCAAATTTCTCAAATCTTTATAATGTACTACCATGGATCGTACTAAGTTTTTGAAGACCTGTGGTATTGGATGTTTGGGAATGATTGGTGCTGCGACAGTGTTAGAAAGTTGTGCAGGAACTAAATACATAAGCGGAACACTATCTGGTTCCTTTTTACAGGTACCAGTCGATTCCTTTGTGTTCATTAAAAAAGAGGAAATCAGGTTTAGAAAATATGTAGTTGCCCAACACGAGGAACTTGCTTATCCCATTTCTGTTTATCGACATTCCGAAACTGAATACGTGGCATTACTAATGAAATGCACTCATCAGGGTACGGAATTACAAGTATTTGGTGATCGCTTGGAATGTCCTGCCCATGGCAGTAAATTTTCGAACACCGGGGCTGTTAGCAACGGTCCGGCAGACACCCCCCTCAGAACTTTTCCAATAGTAATTGATAACAAAATTCTAAAAATCAACCTAGCATGAAATTCATTTTACTGCTATTAACGACCACGTTGTTGAGCTTCATCTCGAAGGCCCAGATTGACAGCACACTCCTCAAAAGAATCCCACGAGATACCAGTTTGCAAAGTATGAATATGGATGCGGTATACAATCGACCATTTTTGCAGGTAGGGAAACTCCCGGTCTCAGTTGGAGGGTATTTGGAGGCGGACTATCAATACATAGGCGAAGATGGCGTAACCGAAGGGCATACCTTCAGGGTTCCCCGAGTGACATTATTTGTGGCTTCCTCTATTCACCGAAAGATCAAGTTCTTGTCCGAAGTAGAATTTGAAGAAGGCGGCAGGGAAATTTCTATTGAATTTGCAGCCCTGGATATTTCGTTACACCCTCTGCTCAATCTGAGAGGAGGCATCGTGATGAATCCGATTGGAGCCTTCAATCAAAATCATGATGGTCCGAAATGGGAATTTATTGATCGGCCTATTGGCATGACTGATATGCTTCCATCTACTTGGAGTAATGTAGGTTTTGGACTATATGGTAAACAATATATTGACAATTGGGGCTTCGGTTACGAGGTTTATTTAACCAATGGTTTTGACGATTCGATCATAAATAATTCCGAAAACAGAACCTTCCTGCCGGCGGCGAAGAAAAACTCTGAACGATTTGAAGAAAGCAACAACGGTCAACCTCTCCTGACTGGTAAATTTTCCTTTGGGAAACGCAAGATCGGAGAAATTGGTTTTTCCTATATGGGAGGCATTTATAACACTTATGAAGAAGACGGCTTGGTACTCGATGAAAGAAGACGATTGAACGTTTTTGCTATAGATTTCAATACTACCGTACCTTCTATCCAGACATATATTGTAGGGGAATGGGCCTGGGTTAATCTCGATGTTCCTCAAACGTTTACTCAACAATTCGGAGATAAACAAAAAGGCGGCTTTGTTGATTTTGTACAACCTATTTTACAAGGACAATTATTGGGATTCGAGCGAGCCACCTTGAATATCGCTTTTAGATTGGAATACGTTGATTGGAACGTCGGCAATTTTAGGGAAACTGGAGGAAAAATAGGAGACGACCTCTGGGCCTTTGTACCCGCAATTAGTTTCAGGCCCACTGCTCAAACGGTGATCCGTCTGAACTACCGGGTTATGCAGCAGAGGGATATCCTGGGTAACCCTCCCGCCAAAATTGGCGGCGTACAATTCGGAGTGTCCACCTACTTTTAAAAGATTAGAGACAGGATTATCAAACATCAACATTTTAAAAATAATTGAACCAATTATTTTTTTCCCCAATCTGTTAACTTAAATTTATATTATTAGGGTTAGGGCAATTTTGAATGATTAGATTTTTAAACAGATACAAACTTGAGGTTTCGGCATTCCTGTTATCAGCTTTTTTGATCGCTGTCGCATGGAGTATTCTTTGTGACCTTGAGGTTGTCTCAACCATTAATCATCATGACCATGCGGAAGCTTCAACCGGATCTCATTCTGATCATGGGCACCATTATGACATTGAGAATGAAGGTCATAATAGTGGTGATCAGGAAGATCCATGTTGTGAAGACCTCTCTGAGAATTTGTTCTCCTCTATAGCGAAACATAGCCCTGCGACGTACACATTTAATAGTACGCTTTTCACAAGTGGAGGTATCACCGTTAAGCATTCGATTCAACAAGTTAATCAACGAATCAACCGCTTTATAACCCAAAATAACCTTCCACCGCCGAAGATCCCTGACATACGGATTTTCATCCAGTCATTTCTAAATTAGCCTACTACCGCAGCTAAACCTTTTTACAATCTCTTTTGAGTCTCCTTGCTGAGTAAGCAGAGGTATTTTGATAATGAATTGTATCAGGGTATTGAATACAACCCGTATTTGACAGAGAGAAATTTCATCTCTTAAAATTTTCCAAAGTAATTAAAATGAAAATTTATGAGCGTTAGCTTATTCACGAAATGCCAGATTTTGATTTGGTCGATATTAGCTTCTTTTCAGGCAATATCACAACATAGTCATGGGATAGATGACAACGAAAGTCAATTAAGGCCAGCAGAACTTCAAGCCCCTAACGGAGGAGTACTCAAGGCGACAGGCAAGTATTTGGTTGAAATGGTTGCAAGCCCTTTTCAAAAAACCAGTAAACTGACATTTTATATCTCCAAAAGTGATTTTAAGCCTTTATTAATAGAAGGAATCACGGCGGTTGGGGTCTTCGAATTTGAAGACGGATCCAATATTTCAGAGGAGTTGATAGTGATTGGTCAGAATGCTTTTGCCACCAAAAGTAATAGACTTGACCCTTTTCACTGTACCATAACCTTTGCCATTAAAAAGAAAAAGGTGTCCGCCTCCTTTCACTATGAATGAAATAAATCCATATCGGCGAGAGAATCAATTAAACAAACAAAACTAGATAAATATGGAAACATTACTTCCTGATTGGGCTCCCAACATACATCCTATGATCATCCATTTCCCTATTGTATTATGGACTGTGGCTGTCTTTATTGATTCGTTGAGTCTTTTCCTCACCAAAAATTGGTTGAGGAGTATGGCCATGACACTTTATGCATTGGGTGCTCTTGGCGGTCTTGCAGCCTACCTCAGTGGCAAACAGGCAATAGATATAGTTTCCGTTCCCATGCAGGGCGAATTGACTGCCGGCAGTCATTCCGATTGGGGCCTTTATACCCTTCTTTATTTCGGATTGTATGCAGCCATTCGCCTCTTCCTGTTTTGGAAACAGTGGGACAGACAAAAACCCGTAGGCATTATTCTTGTCTTATCTAGTTTAGTAGGAATGGGCCTAATTACTAAAACTGCTGACCTGGGAGGTAAGCTGGTTTACAAATACGGAGTCGGCATTAAAAAATAAATTTTAAACAACATTAAATCATTAAATCATGAAAAAACCACATTTATTATTAGTCCTGATGGTTCTTATATCCGGAACCCTGACTTTTAACTCCTGTAATCAGGATAAAAAACAAGAAAGTAATGAAGAAGCCCGTGAGCCTGACCATCAGGGCTCGATGGAAGAAGCACATAATAAAACCGGGGAAGAAACCAGTCATGAACATAAACACGGCAATACTGACAATGCAACTGATTCCGATGGATCTAAAGTTTGGTCTCCCAGCGGGAACGGTATCGAGTTAATCAAATCTGATTTTCATTTTATTACTGGAACTACCGATAACATCAATCCAGTAGTAATTCAGGGAGAAAATGGAGGAAACATACTGGAATTAACAGCTAGCGGAATTCCGGCAGCTTTCGTATTTCACAACCAATATGGAAATGTTGGCATCGGTGTATCTATCAAAAGAGGAGATTTTAAAGGCACACTGAAAGTTGTGCACCATGCAAAAAATACTTCCAATTACGAATTTGTCGCTATCAATGGAAACAAGATGAAGTTGGGAAGAGTGGTGAATGATAAGGAAAAGATTTTGGACGAAAGTGAATTCGAGGCCGATGCCGGGGAGTGGACGCTATTGAAGGTTTCGGCGGCTGGCACCCACTACAAAGGATACATTGGCGATAAAACCATTACC
Source organism: Cytophagales bacterium (assembly GCA_029262955.1). Taxonomy (GTDB): domain Bacteria; phylum Bacteroidota; class Bacteroidia; order Cytophagales; family Cyclobacteriaceae; genus JAJCYL01. The sequence continues at coordinate 4,322 of JAJCYL010000305.1, forward strand.
CATGGCCATGACGATGAGATGACGGACGGCTTTGTGGGATTGATGCTTGAAGGGACCGGTCAAATCCAAGTGAAATCAATTGAAGTTTTCGAATTAGAAGCAGAATAATTAAAACCAATAGATCAAATGAAAAAGTTAATCAATTTCTTAATTGTAATGACCCTCTTATTGTCACTGAATGCTTTCGGACAAACGGACAAAGAAACAGTGGAAGATGTCATGGCCTCCTATAAAGCAGGTGTTGAGTCATTAAGTACCAAAGGATTATCAGACCTGTTTTTGAAAGAATCAGCAGTATTCGAATCTGGTGGCACGGAGGGAACCTTCGAACACTACCTCGATCATCACCTAGGGCCTGAATTAAAGGAATTCAAGTCTTTCAAATTCAGTAATCATGAAATTTCAACTGTTGTGAGCCTGCCCTATGCCTTCACCACCGAAACCTATTTTTTTAGAATTGAATTGGCAGAAGATGGTAAAGTAATCGAGAGAAAAGGAGTTGCCACTTCAGTATTGATCAAATCGGGCGGTCAATGGAAAATTCTGAAGACCCACAGTTCCTCCAGGGCTAAGAAGTAATGGCAAAAAAGGAATATACTCCGGCCTTGGGATTTGACTGGTTGAGTGATTGGTACGATCTGGCCATCAAACTTACCATGCCCGAACGAAAGTTCAGAAATCGCCTGGTGGATCTTCTGGATCCCGGGGATCGGGAGGATATTTTAGAATTTGGTTTTGGCACCGGTGCCAACCTGCTCATTGCAGCGGGAAGGTCGCCGGGAAGCCACTTCGTGGGGCTGGACATCGACCCGAAAATTCGTGAGGTAGCAGAAAGAAGATTAAGTCGGAACCAGTTATTTATCCGTCTCGAATTGTACGATGGATATGAATTTCCGTTTAGGGCCAACTCATTCGACAAAGTATACAGTTGTTTGGTATTTCATCATTTAGAACGGCAAGCAAAAATCGACTGCCTCAGGGAAATACATCGGGTCTTAAAGCCACGTGGAAAGCTAATTATTGGAGATTGGGGTAAAGCGAAATCCAGGCTAATGAGGGTTGCATTTTACCTGGTTCAAATCATAGATGGATTCAAGACCACGACTGACAATGTGAATGGTCTGCTGCCTGATTTTATGAAACAAACGGGTTTCTCCAGGGTTGAAGAGGAAAGTTGTGTCAATACAAAAATCGGTTCTTTCTGCTATTACACAGGAGAAATTCTTAATCAAGAAATATGAGAAACTCCATTTTTTTACTTCTGTTGGCTATAGGTCCGCTACTAATGTATTCGTCTGCAAAAGCCCAGATGGACACTACTGAATATATGATTTCTATTAAAAGGGAAAAGGTCAATATTGCGGGTAAAGAGGTAATGGGCATGACTATTAATGGCGGTATTCCGGGCCCAGTCCTGAGGTTTACAGAAGGTGAGTATGCGGTCATATATGTGAAGAATGAAATGGAGGTTGAAACCTCCATCCATTGGCATGGTTTGTTATTACCCAATTTTTATGACGGCGTACCTTATCTCACTACACCCCCGATTGAACCTGGCCATACACAGAAGTATGAATTTCCACTTGTTCAGGCGGGAACCTATTGGTACCACTCCCACACTATGCTCCAGGAACAGAGTGGAGTGTATGGAGCTTTTATTATTGAGCCCATGGAAAAGATTTTTGAATACAACCATGAATTGGTGTTGGTATTATCTGACTGGACAAACCAAAAACCGATGAACGTATTGCGATTCTTGAAGCGCGGAACGGAATGGTATAATATCCGAAAAGGCACAGCTACTCCGCTAAATCGGGTGATCGCCAGAGGTGCCTTCGGGGCACAACTCAATTTCTGGAAGCAGCGGATGGAAGGAGCTGACATAGCGGATATTTATTACGATTCTTTTCTTATCAATGGAAAACAGAACTCAGAATATCCGGATTTTGAACCTGGCGAAAATGTACGGTTACGGATCATCAATGGAGCCGCATCCACATCATTCTGGATGACCTTTGGAGGAGAGGACCCCCGGCTTATCTCGGCAGATGGTCTGGACGCAGTTCCGGTCAAAAAAAATAAAACCTTTATCGGAGTGGCAGAGACTTATGATTTCATGGTGAAAATTCCGGAAGAGGGACGGATCGAATTCCGTACTATGGCGCAAGATGGATCAGGCACAAGCTCTGCTTATCTCGGTGCAGGGAAAACGTTGGCAGCCCCGATGTTAAAGCGCCCGGACAAGATTGGTATGATGAAGCAAATGGCATCAATGAAAATGAGAATGGGCGCCCCCGGATTAAAATACCGACCTGGTAAAGACGAACCTTACAAGATGAAAGAGAATTGGGGCATGCAGATGAGTGACCATATGAACATGCAAAGGATGAAAGGGATGGATTTACCTGGGGAAGGACAAAAAATGAAAGTGACAGATCATATGGGCATGACAAATATGCCAATGAATGACTCCACACAGAAGGTGCAAAATCAGTCCCATGATATGCATGACACGGCTAATATGGATATGACAGTTGAAGGCGAAATGGATGGCATGGATATGAGCATGGAAGAGACTAATTCAATGACAGAAATGAATATGTTTTCAGAGTACAATTATGATTACCTGAAATCGCCCGAAAAGACAACTTATGCTGACTCACTGCCAGTCAGGGAAATTCTTCTGAACCTGACCGGTAACATGCAGCGCTACATATGGAGCATGAATGGCATTCCGATATCTGAAACCGATAAAATAAAGATCAAAGGTGGAGAGGTGACGAGGATTACTTTCAACAATCTGACCATGATGCACCACCCTATGCATCTCCATGGTCACTTTTTTAGAGTGATCAATGCAAACGGAGAATATTCGCCCCTGAAACATACTGTAAACGTACCTCCCATGCAGCAGATGACCATCGAATTTTATGGTGATGAGTATGGCGACTGGTTTTTCCACTGCCATATACTCTATCATATGATGGGGGGCATGGCAAGAGTGTTTAGTTATGACACTCCTCGCGACACTCGAATGGAAGGCTATCCGGTCTCCAAACTCATTCATGAGACCAATCAATATTACTCGTGGGGAATGTTGGATGCTGCATCCCAAATGACCGCCATCAACCTTATCACTTCCAATATTCGGAATCAGTTCAATCTGGGTGTAGAATATGGCTATAACCAAAACATCGAGGCAGAGTTCACTTTCGAGCGCTACCTCTATGATTATTTCAGAGTGTTTGGTGGTGTAAACATAGAAAATCCTGTAAGCGACGACTTTAACAACCTCAAGACCATAGCCGTAGCCGGATTTAGGTTTCTCACCCCCTACCTATTTAGTCTGGATGTGAGGGTTGATCATGAGTTGAGACCTAGAATAGGGATCGGTCGATCCATCATGCTTTTTCCAAAATTTTCGGTGTTTGGCTACTATGAATACCAGGCTGATTTCGGTTTCGTCAATTCCCTTGAAGATAATACCAATTTCAGTAAAGAAATTGTTTGGAATGCGGGTGCAGAGTACTTGCTATCAAGAAACTTATCTCTTATGGGAAACTACGATAACCGGTTTGGTGGCGGGGGTGGGCTTTCATTAAGATTTTGATTCGATTATGTCAGCATCATATGATGAATATTCTCCAGCAAAATGAATTTAAAAGATAAAGTGATCATTGGACAAAATATTTCTGCTATCTCTACTGAAATGGAAGCTAAAAAGACTCATCACTATGCCAGTAAGACAGATGCGGAAATATGGCAATCTCTTAATAGAGGCAACGACGATGCATTGATATTCATCTACAATAATTACGTTGGTCGGCTGTTAAGATTTGGCCTTCAGTTTGCACCGAGAGAGATGGTCAAGGATGCCATCCAGGACCTTTTCCTCTATTTAAAAAGCAAGAAAAAGACAAGGGACAGCGTTCATCGGATTGCCCCCTACTTATATAAAGCGCTCTACCGAATTATCTACACAAAGCTTGAGCATGCTAGGAGGTTAATGAGTCGTGAAGATCAGTATGACACAATGCAATGGAATATTAACCTCTCGAATGAGGTCAAGCAAATTCAGATAGAACACCAACAGGAGCAATCTGAGCGGCTGAATAAATCACTGAACGAATTGTCAGAAAAACAACGCCAGGCTATCCTATTATACTATTTCGAAGGATTCACACATCAGGAGATAACTGATATTATGGGATTGAAGAATAAGAGCTCGGTCAGAAAACTGATATATCGGGCTATTGATAGCTTAAAAGGATACTTCAATGAATAGTTAATATTGGAGGTCATCGTTTACGATAATCCGTGGACGCAAGTGGTCAGGAAAGCCGGCACATCCTCCAAAAAATTTTCACTGTCCAATGGGACACTCTGGATATTTTTCCTTACTACCTTATAATAACGGTCACATTCAATGTGACCCTTGAAAATCAATTTCATACATGAAATACAAGGATTATCAGGTAACTGATTTTATTAAAGATGACTTCTTCGTGGAGTGGGTAAAAAATCCTGATTCAGAAGCGAAAGACTTTTGGATAGAATGGCTTGCCTCCAACCCCGAACAAATAGGTGCTATTAATCAGGCAAGACAGTTCATTAATGCTCTAGAGTACACAGAACACGAACCCTTGAAGCGAGATGAATATGCGGAAATGTTCGAAAACATCCTAAGACAAGAGAAACCAAAAACCTTTCCTCTTACACAAAGAAATTATACGAGGATACTTTTGAATGTAGCAGTCGTATCTCTTATCATCCTTTCAACCTTTTACTATTTATACTTCATCAGTGGGCATTCAAGAAATATTGAACCCGAAACCGAGGTTACGGTAAATGTCAAAAGCAACCCTAAGGGGAGGAAATCTCTGACAAAACTACCTGACGGCACATTGGTCAAGCTGAATGCAGAGAGTATACTTACCTACAATTCTCAATTTGGCATTGATGTAAGAAGTGTTGAATTAAGAGGTGAGGCGTTCTTTGATGTGATGTCAAATGACAATCTCCCCTTTGTTATTAAGGCAGGAGGAATTGAGACACAAGTGATTGGCACTTCATTTAACGTTCGTGCCTTTGAAGATGAAAGGGATACCCAAATTATAGTAGTTAGTGGGGAAGTTACGGTATCAGATGATTTGGGAAACTCAATTATGCTCAACCCTCATGAGATGTTGGAATATAACCGCTATGAAAAAACTCTTAAAAAATCAGTCTGCAGTGATCTAAAAAGATTCGTTGCGTGGAAAGACGGCATTCTCATTTTCGACAATGATCCATTTGACATCGTGATCGATAAACTGGAACAATGGTATGACGTGGAGATAGAATTGGCAGAAAACTTCCACGTTCCAGGTGACTATACAGGAGAATACAGTAATAAATCACTTGAGATAGTATTGGACGGCATTAGTTATGCCTCTGGATTTAAGTATTCAATAAATGGGAACAAAATATTAATAACGCAATGATTATGTACGATACTAGCTAAAAGTGAAGTTGGCCATCTAAGAGATGACCAACTTCTTGCAAGGTGCTCTTCACAACTTTTAAGGTTTTCGACACACATAGAAGTTTATGAAGCTCGCTCCTTGTCAATCGATAAAACCAATGTTTTACCTAACAATTAAAAGTATGAAGAAGAAATTACTAAATCAATTAGTAGTTATGTCAAGAAATACCTTTTTAGCACTAACTATAAATTGCCTTGTTGGTCTGGTGGTTTACGCCGAAGGTGTAAATGGGCAAGCAAGCCTGAAAGAAACACAAGTATCACTAACTATTAATCAGCAGAAAGTGATCAAAGTGTTTGAAATACTGACGGAAAAGACAGGATTCACTTTTACATATAATGATGCTGTCATAGACCCTCATGCAGATATAACATTTACTGTTAAAAATGAGTCTCTTTATAAGATTCTTACCATAATCTCAGAAAAGAAGAATCTCAATTTTAGAAGAATCAATGATAATATCCATGTCACGAAGATTACTAAGAGATCTAAGTCAAAAAGGATTATTGACCTGGCTGAAGAAATTCCTGTTACCGGAATTGTAAAAGATCGGGGTGGTAGTCCACTGCCTGGTGTATCAATATTAATAAAGGGCACTTCGACAGGAACTATAACGGATATTGAAGGAAAATTCTCTTTAAATGTTGATGAGGACGGAGTCTTGGTTATTAGTTACATCGGATATAAAACGATGGAAGTATCCGTCAATAATCAAACCTCATTTGAGGTAGCCCTTCAGGAAGATGTTACAAGCCTCAATGAAGTAGTAATTACCGCGACCGGAGTACGGCGAAAAGTTGAGATTGGGAATACCATTGCCAGACTTGATGTTGCTGAGGACGTTAAAGTGCGTCCAATTAGTAATGTCTCAGATTTACTTCAAGGCCAAGCGTCGGGGGTTCAAATTTTCAGTAGTGGTGGTTCGGCAGGTATGGGATCACGTATCCGGATTCGAGGAGCAAGTAGCGCATCATTGTCCAATGAACCGGTTATTTATGTGGACGGGGTCCTTATTAACAATCAGGCGAATTCAATCTCTTTTGAAACTGGAGGACAGTCTCCTTCTCGTTTGAATGACATCAACCCGGAAGACATTGAGTCAATTGAGGTTATCAAAGGTCCCTCTGCAGCAACCTTATACGGTTCAATTGCTGCAAATGGAGTAATTCTGATTACCACAAAGAAGGGGCAGGCTGGGAAGCCAAGGTGGTCTGCATTTACAGAAGGCAGTGTTGTCAACGATACTGGAGATTATCCGGATAATTATCAGGCACTGGATGCCGCAGGCGATCCAGGCTTCAATTTTGATGCTGCGCAAGGCACATTCGTCCATAATACTGTCAACTCTTTCCAACCTCTTAACGACTCTCGCACTTCTCCCTTCCGTACAGGAAAGTCTTATGGGATGGGATTAAGTGTTTCAGGTGGTTCCGAAGATATGACTTATTTTCTGTCTGGTAGCTATAGTGATAACGAGGGTGTCCTTCCTGTGAACAATGTTGAGAAAGTGAATTTCAGAGGTAACCTTGGAGCACAAGTTACCGAGAACTTGAAAGTGAGTATGACCACAGGCTATACCAAAAGCGAGTTGGAGTTACCGTTGAATGACAATTTTGCTCTCGGCCTGATGGGGCAGGGGCTCAATGGCACCGCATCAATTGATGTAAACGACGGCTGGGGTGAATTTACGCCTGATGAACTGTTCGCTATTGATACGAAGCAGAATATTGATCGCTTCACCACGGGACTACAAACAGAGTGGACTCCCTCAGAGAGTATCAATATAAGCGTTTCCGGAGGAATTGATTATACCTCAAGATGGGACAACCAGTTTTTTGAAACTGGTAATGCGCCGGCATTCCTCAATTTCGACCAGGGAGCCCGTTTTTCCAATCGGTTCAATGTCTACGTATATACGTTTAATGCGGTCGGTTCTTACAAGAAAACCATCTCAGAATCTGTAACCTCTCGTAGTTCTATTGGCTTTCAGTATTTGGGTAACCTGACTGAAGGTACCCTAAGTACAGGGCTACTATTGGTATCAGGGACTAGTTCAATCGCTGGTGCAGCCAATACGTTCAGTACGGAACAAACAACCGAACAACGAACGGCTGGTATTTTTTTTGAGGAACAAATTAGCATCAATGACAAACTATTTATTACCGGCGCTATCCGTGGTGATCGGGGAAGCTCGTTTGGTGCGGACCTCAGTTCAGTGGTTTATCCAAAGGTGAGTGCATCATGGTTATTATCAGAAGAGCCATTTTTCAATGGGGGCAATTGGTTGAGTTCATTGCGATTGCGTGGAGCTTGGGGCGCTTCTGGTGTGCAGCCTGGCACAAATGATGCTTTGCGGTTTTTTAATCCTATAGCTGCCACCGTGGATGGTGGACAAGATGTAACAGGCGTCACTTTCGGAACTGTCAATGAGGTTGTAAGTGGAGTAGGAAACGCTGATCTTAAACCGGAGAGATCCCGTGAGATCGAATTCGGGGTTGATGCAAGCATTCTTTCTGATAGGGTAGGTCTTGAATTGACCTATTTTAATAAGCAAACTGAGGACGCTTTAATATTTAGACAATTACCACAGTCGTTAGGTGTTGGTACCGGACGTTTTGAAAATCTCGGTTCCGTAAAGAATAGTGGGGTTGAACTTGCCTTGAATACAAGAATTGTTGAAACCCAAAATGTAGTCTTTGACCTTGATTTTATCGCGACATTTTTTGATAACGAACTCAAAGAGCTTGGAGAAGGAATCAATCCGGTAATTTCCGGAGTCCAGCGCCACGTGGAGGGATACCCACTCAGTGGATACTGGGACGAGGAGTTTACCTTTAACGATGCCAATGGTGATGGTTTCATCGCTCAAGAAGAAGTGCAGATTGGTGAGACAGTATTTCTTGGTACACCGCAGGCCACGGCGGATGTTTCCTTTATTCCCACTTTAGGGTTCTTTAATGACCAAATCGTGTTGAAGGGGCTCTTAAGTTTCCGAGGCGGTCAGGAGCTTTATAATAATACCGCTGCATGGCGGAATGGAAACAGTAATACACAAGAGTTAAATGATCCAAATGCTTCTTTGGAAGGCCAGGCCCGGGCTGTTGCGTCAAAGTTTTTTGGCACAAACGCAGGGTATATTGAAGATGCTTCTTTCTGGAGACTGCGTGAAATTTCATTGACTTACAATGTGCCTCAAAAGTTGTTAGGCTCCCTTGGGCTTTCGCGGCTAAGTTTGACAATTTCTGGTCAAAATCTCGGTATATGGACAGATTACTCCGGTCTTGATCCAGAGATCAGTTCAGACGGTCAAAGCGATTTTACCGGTCAGGGTAATATCAATACCCAGGAGTTTCTTAGTCAGCCACCAGTACGTATGTGGAAGGCTCGTCTCAACTTGTCATTTTAATAACGAAAGTTTTTAAGTAAGAAAATCATTATGAAAAACTTAATAAAAAACGAAAATAGATCTGGAGGCGGCTTTAGAACCAGTTGTCTAACCGTACTTTTGGCTATAGGCATAACCTCCTGCGATTCTTTGTTAGAGGTTACTGATCCTGATATTGTTACGCCCGATGCACTTAATAGTGAATCTGGCCTTCAAACACTCAGGGCAGGTTCACTTGGAGATCTTGCTGTTGCAATGAGTGGATCTTCTGCCGGGCATGGCGCTACAACTGGTCTGGTTGTTATGAGCGGTCTTATGTCGGATGAGTATGATTACTCGGGCACCTTCCCAACACGTAGAGAAGGCGACACTCGAATCCTTCAGAATACCAACGGTGATATGGACAGGATCTTTGGCAATCTCCATAGGGCTCGAGGAACTGCTGAGCTAACCATTGATTTGGCAACAGAGTTTGGAGGAGCACCGGATATCGTAAGTGAGATGCAAAGTATTGCCGGGTACGTTAATTTGATATTCGGGGAAACTTTCTGCGCAGGAGTTCCATTCAGCAAAGCTCCGGCAGATGGGGGAGACCTTGAATTCGGGATGCCACTAACGACTCCTGAGATGTTTCAGGCGGCAATCGGTTGGTTCGATGCTGCAATCGCTACCAACAGTCCAAATTCTGACCTCACTAATCTTGCTCTCGTGGGTAAAGCTCGTGCTTTACTGGGCTTGGGTCAGATAAGTGAGGCAGCCGATGAGGCGGCTTCTGTCCCGACGGATTTTGTATATAATGTTGAACACTCTAGCAATAGTCTCCGTCAGGAGAATGGTATTTATACTATGACTGCTGTACGTCGCCAGTTTTCCATTGCTGATGGTAAAGGCATAAATGGCTTAATGTACCGGTCTTCAATGGACCCTCGTACACCATGGGATGGAGGTACCGACTTTGGTCAGGACGACATAACCTTGTACTTCAATCAACTTAAGTACACATCACCCAGTGATCCCGTAGTCCTTGCTTCAGGGATTGAAGCCAGGTTGATTGAGGCCGAGGCAGCCGCACAAGCCGGAGATGCAAATGAAGTTGCCAGCATACACAATGCATTAAGAGCAGATATCGGATTAGCTGCTATGGATTTTACAGGAATGAATGCTGACGAACTTAGGTCTGCTCATTTTGCCGAACGGGCCTTCTGGCTCTATAGCACTGGTCATCGTCACGGTGATCTTCGACGACTGGTTAGAGTTTATGGACAACCTGTTTCGGACGTATTCCCGACTGGTGAATACTTCAAAGGTGGTCAATATGCTTCTAATGTGACTTTTCCGGTCCCTCAGTCCGAGGCTAATAATCCGAACTATCAAGCATGCTTAGACGTGAATCCGTAGGTTGTACTGAGTAGTGAGTAATAAGGGGGCCACAATGGCCCTCTTATTTTTTCCCATGAAACCTTTTGGCATGATTACAAGCAGGTTATATCAATGATGAGTGAACCGCGCCAAATATCCGGTAGTTCCATGGGCTTTGCTGTTTTATCCGGTCTATTTTTTCTCTCAGGGGCAACAGGATTAATACTTCAGGTTGTTTGGATGTATCGACTTGGGCTGGTTTTCGGAAATGCCGCGTATGCCACTGCAGCTACTTTGGCTGCATTTTTTCTTGGATTAGCACTTGGAGGTTGGTTCTGGGGGAAGGCTTCTGCCAGGTTCAAAAATCCACTCACAGTTTACGGTCTAATGGAAGTGGGTGTAGCCTTAACTGCACTTATATGGATTCCAGGTCTTGAATTCTATGAAACACACTATCCTTCGGTTGTGGATCTTTTTGGAGGTCAAAAGAGTATCCTTACACTCTGTAAATTCGTTTTTAGCACTACACTCTTATTATTACCAACTGTTCTCATGGGTGGTACCTTTCCCGTACTGGCGCAGTATGTTGGAAAAGAGCGACACCAACTTGCTAGCCGGGGTACTATTTTGTATGCGGTAAATACTATCGGCGCATCCCTTGGTGCCTTCCTCGCTGGTTTTTTCCTCCTATCAAAGTACGGAGTGAGTTCAACTTACATTTTTGCGGTGGCCTTGGCTTCAGGCATTGGGATTGTTGCCATAATATTGGACCGGTTGCCAGTTCGAAATGTTCCTGTGCCAAAACTAATTGGGAGTATTGATATCATTTCAGAGAAAAGCTCCACAACTATATCCTCCGATTCGTTACCCACTTTAAACTACTCGCAATTCATAATATTGGCGTTTGCCTCTGGCCTTTTAGCTCTTTCAACCGAGACTATATGGACGAGAATGTTCGCACAAGTTCTGCAGAATTCAGTCTACTCCTTTTCAGCAATTTTAGTCATATTCCTTATTGCCTTGGGACTAGGTGGACTATTATCGCATGTTTTGGTTCGTCTGTCACTGCCTCCAATACCCGTATTATTAGCACTTCTTTCTCTTGGAGCAATAGCAATTGGATTTTCCCCGGTTGTTTTCTATGCCTCGACCAATGGCCTTGGATACCTGGCTTCCGGTTCATCGTGGTTCGATTATCTAAGCGCGGTTTTTGGACTTGGAATTTCAGTGGTATTGCCACCAAGCGTAGTCTTCGGGGCGATATTCCCGTTCTTGCTAAAAGCATCGCCGAAGACAGATCAAGAACCAGGAAGATTCGTGGGTACGTTGGTTTTATTCAATGCGCTTGGTAGCACCATCGGACCAATCATTGTTGGGTTTATCTTGCTTGATGCAGTGGGACTTTGGAGCAGTATTAAAATAATTGCAGTCTCATATGGGGTGTTAGCACTTCTAATCGCCTTCTCCTACTATGATGATAGGAAAATAAGGTGGATGGTATTGCCTGTGGTGGGCATTATTGGTGTAGCAATGTTGACCAACCCACCTATTGTTCGATTGGAAACTGGACAAAAGGTTTTGGATGTATGGCAATCAAGCGATGGAGTTGTATCGATTGTTGAATCCGCCGGAAATATCCAGATGAAACTAGATAACTATTACACTCTCGGAGATTCTCGTTCAATACTTGTGGAGCAAATGCAAGCCCATATTCCCCTCATGATCCATCCAAAACCAAAGCGTGTATTGTTTTTGGGAATGGGCACTGGAATTACTGCGGGTGCTTCCCTAAGCCATGATGTAGAACGTGTAGTGGCCGTAGAATTGGTGTCAGATGTAATACCTGCAGCCCAACGTTATTTTTCTCCATGGGCCAACGGGCTTTTCGAAGATCAACGTGTTGAAATTATTTCCGATGATGCTAGAAATTTTATTTTAAGTACACCCGAACAATTTGATGTAATAGTAGGGGATCTCTTCACCCCCTGGCATGCTGGCACGGGGAGCCTTTATACCGTTGAGCATTTTCAAAAGGCACAAGAACGACTTGCTCCCGGTGGGCTTTTCGCACAGTGGTTGCCATTATACCAACTAACTCCACGGAGTTTCGAAATTATTGCCGCAACGTTTGCTTCAGTTTTTCCACAAGTGACCTTATGGCGTGCTGATTTTTCCGGATCACGTGCCAGTATAGCGCTTGTTGGTCAAGAATCAGGTTCAAAACTCGAACAGGAGGTTCTCCAGGAAAACATTGTTAACGTAGTTGGAAACAGTAACACCTCGAATGCAATGGCAAATCACATGGCAGGTCTTTTTTACCTTGGGAATTTGAATACTCTTCAAAATCGTTTGTGGGGAAATATCCTAAATACAGATGATAAACGGGCCGTGGAATTCATGACACCAATCTTGTCCTATCAAGCTAGTGCCGGACATAATAGTTACATGGTTGGGAAGGAGTTGGAAAATTTTTTATCAACATTGGTGATCAATCTCCCGGTTGAAGAAGATCCTTATCTTTCCAACCTGCCATCCAGCGAGATCCGGTATGTAGAGGTGGGATTACAATACTTTCGTTATCAACAATTTCTATTTGCCGGGAAAGAAAGAGAGGCAAAACGTGTAGCTAAGCAAATTCGTCTAATAGCCCCAGATTTCTTAAATAAATCAACTACATCTTCAAATCAGTAGTTAATCTGTAACCGCAATGGAAACTCGGGAACAATTGCTCTCAAAAAATGAAGTCTTTGATCAGGAGATACTGCCGCACTATCATTACCTCTATTCATACGCACTTAAATCTACTTTGGACCCTGATTTTGCCAAGGATATACTTCAGGACGTTTATACTCAGGCATTTCAGCATCTCGATACGTATCAGGCAGGCACCAACAGCCTGGCATGGATGTTTAGGATATTGAAAAATATATTGATTAAGGAGTATCATCTAACAAAATCTCGTGGAATGATGGTACAGATGGAATATTTGGAAGCTGAGAATGCAGGCCTGTTGAAATTGTCATATTACGAACCTTCTTTCCAATCCGGAGACGTTGGAGATGAATTGGTTACAGCCTTTAATACACTTAATGCCAAGTTCAAAGAGGTCCTCATTCTACACGATATCCATGGATATGACTATGTGGAAATCTCTCGAATAATCAAGATTCCTCTTGGAACAGTTAGATCAAGATTACACAGGGCGAGAAAGGAATTGAGAAGCAAACTACCAGTTCAAAATTTTAAAATGAACCAGATTGAGTGATAATAATTAACAGGTCAATGCACGAAGAGAAAAGAATGGGTTCATGAAAAAAAAGAGTGGCTCACCAAGAGACTATGAAGTTTTTGAAAAGGAGTTACTTCCTCACTATCGCAACTTATATTATTACGCATGCAAATCAATAAAGGACCCTGATTTGGCGAAAGATGTCCTTCAGGATACTTATGCAAGAGCCTTTCAATACATTGATTCATATGAGCCGGGTACTAATGGTTTGGCCTGGGTATTTAGAATTTTAAAAAGTACCCTGGTAAATAATATTCGCAGGGGGAAATCCAGAGGTAGAGATGATCTCATAAATTACGAAGATGCAGAGACCCTTGGCTTACTTTCTAACTACTCCAAAATTGGTTCTTATTACGAATCTGGGACTGTATCAAAGGGTGCAAGTGACAAGCTGGTAACAGCATTCAATACACTAAGTGTCAAACACAAAACAGTTATGATTTTGTCTGAATTATACGGTTACAATTACAGTGAAATTTCTAAGATATTGGATATCCCAAAAGGCACTATAATGTCAAGATTGCATCGGGCAAAAAAGGCATTGAGAGGCAAACTCATAGAGCTTGGGAATGATGACTGAAAGAAAAGGAGATTACGGGCTATTGCCGACCATTATATTGATGTTCCTCATCAATCCCGTTCTCAGTCAGGGGCTTGTATCTGTCAATGACTACATCCGTGATTATTCCAGGATTTTGGAAATTCAAGGTTCGAATATCCTTAATCCCATTATTTTAAAATACAACCAGCACTCTATATGGGGGGCAGATACGCTGGAAGGTGAATCAAAGAATCTTTGGGACCAACTAAAATATTATGCAGAAGAAGATTTACCCGGTTTCAATGTTTATCTAATTAGTCCCAGAGTAGGATATGTATACAGTTCTAAATATTCACGACCCTACAATGATGGCCCCATGTGGAGTGGCAAAGGGTCAACAGTCGAAGTGAATGCAGGAGTTAAGGTGAAATGGGGCCGGATCACCGGTGTTCTATACCCCAACTTTTATTATGCACAAAATAAGCATTTTCAAAGGCAGTCTCCCGGGAAGACAGGATTGAATCCCAGGCAAAATGATCTGAATTATCAACTCTCCAATATGATTGACTGGGTCCAGATTTTTGGGTTTGATTCCTTTAATGATTTTAACTGGGGTCAGAGTAATATATCTGCAGAATTTGGGCCGGTAATTGTCAAATTTGGCACTGAAAATATGTGGTGGGGGCCTGCTGTACTTAATCCAATAATGATGAGCAATACCGCACCGGGATTTCCTCACTTAACTTTAGGGACTTCCAACCCTCTCAAAACCAAATACGGGAACTTCGAATTATATTCTTTCTGGGGACAGTTAAGTGAGTCTCAATATTTTGATGACAATCCTGCTAATGATAAACGTTTTATCGCTGGTGTATCATTTGGATATCGGCCAACTTTCTCCGAAGATTTAAAAGGGATTTCAATAGGTTTCGGAAGGACTATTTATCAAGAATGGTCGACTTCAGATCTATCTTTTAGCGATCTTTTTCTCAGCTTCAAAAAAAATGGTCCCAACTTTAAGCAGGATGAGAATTGTGAGATTGTCTATAATGAATCTGATCAGTACATCTCCTTAGATGTACGATGGTTTTTGCAAGAATCCGGTGTGGAGTTCTATTTTGAGTGGGTACAAAATGAAGCCTGGTTGGACTCGCAAGACGTGTTATACACGTTGGGCTTCCAGAAGTTGTACCAAGTTGATAATGCCACCTGGAGATTGGGATTTGAACAAACGTCACTTGCCGCTGCCAGAAACCAGGAACTCAGAAATGCAAAAGACATTTACACTAACCCCATTGTTATTCAGGGGTATACCAATCAGGGTAACTTGCTTGGTGCGCCAATTGGTCCCGGGTCAAAGAGTCAACTCTTAAGGCTGGACAGATTTAATAAGTTGGGCAAGTATGGATTTTCCATTAACCGAATCCGGTTTAATGATAATTTCTTTTTTAAACAATTTGGTCCAACCGGTGATTTTCTGCGACATGACGTTGAATGGAACTTTGAGTTGGAAACGGTTCGATTTCTAAAGAACTATGAGATATCCGGAAAATTCGTTTATTCAAGAAGAATGAATTGGCATTTTTATCACAACCTGGACGTTAACAATTTTCAATTGCTGACTTCTATTAAATGGCATATTACCAATAAACCTATTTTTACAATTGGAAGTAAAGAACAACAAGATCATTAAACTTATTGGCACCTTGAACTATTCCTTTAAAATACTACCATGAATGAAGTCCAAAATATCAAGAAGAGCACCTTCTACGTTTTATATGAGGACTAAACTTGCTATGGATTTATGCGCCGCACGCTGTTCCTTTCATATCAATACATTATACCATAAAACTTAATCGTAAAATCGTATAGCACATTCATGCCACCTCTTCTAATATTGCATTAGGTTAATTGTATAGACCAAGTAAAGAAGAATTTATAGATCGATTTTAGATCTGTAAAGAATTGTTGGAAAAGTTGCTTTCGAGGGATTAAAACCAAATTTGAAGGACGATTAGCTCTGCCCTGACCATAAAGTTTTGGGTGAGTCTATTCTGGGACATATAAATAATAAAATTATGAAAGGTATTGGTATAATCATTTGCGGCATCTTCCTTTTTCTCATTTCCTGCAATGTCTATAGGGAAGTAGAAGTCATTAAAACTAAAGGAACGGATTTCAGTCAATATAAGACTTATGCTTGGTTGCTTGATGATCGAGATCCCCCAGAAACGGATTTTAACAATGATTTTATAAGGAGTAAAAACAAGAATTACTTCGGACACTGTATGAATGAACGGAACCTTGAACTAGACACAATGAACCCACAGCTACTTCTGAGAGTCACATGGCTGAGTCATTCAAGGGAAGCCACGCTCGCAGATAAACCCGACCTTCCGGATTATTACGATCCCCGTTATTATGATGCTCCAGCTATTTACCTATATGGTAACCAGCCTGTGGATGGGTCCCAGTGGGGTGATAAATACAATAATAAGAAAATAAACTACGCTCATGGGGGGGCAAAACTCACTGTCATAGACAGAATGACCAACCAGACAGTTTGGGAAGGAGTGGCACAAGGTGATCTATACGATCCAGACATCATGACCCGAGACCTCCACCCGGCTGTTCACAAAATGATGAAAAGATTTCCGCTCAAAATTAACAAGAAGTAAAAGTCACAAGCTATGAATCCCGGAAAGAAAGCAAAATTTGAAGCATATCTGTCCCATGACCCTATAATTACCGGTGGCCTTAGGGAAGGTGGCCATCAGATTTCTGCAAACTATAAACAGTCGCATGAACAAATTTCTCATTTGGACCATATCGCGGAAATTGAGATTGACACTGGGAGTTACGTCTTATTCTATGGCACTAACTCTAATTCTCAGCAATTTAAATAATGCCAGACATATTCGGGCTGTAAATGGAAGGGAATTGAACTGGTTTGGAAATATATAGGTTGGCAACTCCCATTGAGGAATGAAGATAGCTCTTAAGCTTATATCCATCTTAATTTTGATTGCGGCCCGCCATTCTTTGGATGCTCAATCGGAAAAGAAAACTACCAGTCAACCAGTAATATGGATGAGTGTTTCTCAATCAATTGCGTTTAATCAGCAATGGATTGCTAAAATAAATGTTCAGCAGAGGCAATTTATTAACAGAACCGGATCTTTCCAATTTCTATCTAGTGCGACTATTAGTTACAAGATATCAAAAAATATAGAGGCCGATGCAGGTTTCATGTATTTCATGTTCAGAGTACAGAACAGTTCTGGTAATGAACTATTTAACATACCCGAGCTCCGACCTTATCAATCTTTAGGGGTCAAGTTGACCAAAAACAAAGCCCAAATTTCAACCCGGCTCTTATTTGAACAAAGGCTTCAAAAGCGGTTGGTAGGTGAAGCTCTTTCTAACAACTATGGGCTGAATTACAGATTTCGTTTTAAATGGGAAGTGACCTTTCCAGTAGGGGAGCCCCATGCCAAAAAAGGCTTTTTTATGACTATCAGCAACGAACCAATGATCAACTTTGGTCCAGACATTGTAAAAAATAAGTTTGATCAAAACCGCTTTATTTATTTGATAAGCTATAAACTCCGAAAAAATTTATCTGTGGGTTCGGGATACATGAACTGGCTATTCCAAAAGTCTACGGGTGGGACTTTTGATCTGCGGCATGTATGGCTTGTTCAATTAAATCACATAATAAATCTATAGAATTTCTTGAGAATTTCAACCGCATAGAAAAGGATCTAATATCAGTTTTTGTAATTATACCAAAACCTTTTGCCTGTTATTAAGACAACATTTCTGTTTATAGATCCTTAGCCTTCGAATCAGGGTTGACACCAAAAACATAATATCATACATCATTCACATAATTTTCACAGTCTCTATTTTACCCCTAATCTACTTTTGCAAATGACAATGAAGCGCATTAAAGATACAAAAATGTAAAGTTCAAGTGGGAGTTATGTTCAGTTTAAAACAATAAGATCAACAAAGACTATTGAAGCAAAATACAATATTAATTACTAAATGAATTTATTATGAAAAAGCCAGTTAGACTATTATTTATAGCTGCAATAATTCTCACATTGGGAGCTTGCGACGATGACAAGATTACGGCAGATGATATCGTAGTGAAGGACAATGTATCTTTCGACTTAGATATTCAACCAATCCTGACGACAGAATGTGCCACATGCCATAATCCAACTGAAGTAGAGCCGGATTTCCGTGAAGACTTTGCTTATGAATCAATGGAGGACGTCATCGATGAGGGGGATATCATACCAGGTGATGCAGAAGGGAGTGAATTGGTTGAAATGCTGGAATTTCGTAGCGAAGACGGTAACGATATGCCTCCAGGCGATCCTCTAACGCCAACTGAGATAGCGCTCTTTAAAAAATGGATTGACGAAGGAGCGAAAGAGAATTGATATGCGGTTCACTCGGTTATTCTTTTTCTCTCCAAAATGGCCTACGTTGACAAAGTTGACAGGTAAGCCAAGCCTCTTTTGTCAAAAGAAATCAATGGGACTTTTTTAATTCTAAATGCTATGGTGATATACCCACTAAATAGAGCAGTAAAAAATCTAATAGTATTTCTCTCATTTACCTTATCCTCGTTTCTGGGTTTAGCACAAGAGGAAGCTGTTCAACCGGAAAAAGTGGATAAACCAGAACGCCCGGCATTTCAGAGTGGATGGTTAATTGACAATCCTACTGGAGTAATAAATACCAAAGGCACCTTTCAATTTGACATTCAGCACAGGTTTGGCGTTATCGATTTTGGGAATCGCGACCTTCTTGGTATGTGGGGGACTGCAAATATCCGATTGGCTTTTAGTTATGCGGTTTCAGATAGGGTGACGTTAGGTTATGGAACCATGAAGGCTAGCCGCATGCAGGACTTCAATCTCAAATTCGGATTATTAGAGCAGACTCGTTCAGGTAGCGTGCCGCTAAGCATCGCCTACTATGGTAACGTTGCTATAGATGCACGTGAATCGGAGTTTTTCCCAAAATCATCCAACCGCTATGCTTACTTCAATCAATTGATTTTTACCCGCAGGTTTAACAGATTGATTTCCATTCAGGTTGCTCCCAGTTACTCACATTATAACCTTGTCCCTGAAGAGCTCGATAATAGCCAGTTTGCCGTAGCTTTTGGGGGCAAGGTGAGTGTATCCGATAAAACAGCTATTCTTCTGGATTATAGCCAACCTTTGGGTGAAAACTCTGATAACCCAGGACTTTCCTTAGGTATCGAAATATCGACCGGTCTCCATGCATTCCAGGTTTTTGTGGGTAATTACAACGGTATTCTACCACAGAGAAATTATGTCCTCAATGGGAATAAACTTTCTGATAGCGACTTTTTGATAGGATTTAATATTAACAGGCTTTGGAATTTTTAACATTTTATTGCTTAGACCATGGGTGCCAACAAAAGAGATAGTCGTTTTACCAGGAGGGGATTCTTAGGTGCAGGTCTGTTGTTCCCTTTTCTTTCTAAGGGGAAGACACCTGTGACAAATGATACCAGTGAGAAAAATGGTGATGATGACGAATATGCCACCATGCTTACGGCTAATGGTGGGGTAGTGAGGGTAAGAAAAACTGTAATCAAAGAGGCAAAAGTTGTGAAGAATAAGATGTCCAACAAATCCTTACTGAGTTGGCTAAAACTCAAGGATAAAGGCTAAAGCCATTTTCAGATGGAAGATATTAAGAAAGACGACACAAGACGAGGTTTTCTTGACAAAGGTGTTAAGGTAGGCAGAATAGGAGCACTATTGTCTGTCGGTGGTTTTGCGGTAGCAAAAGTATTTGGAAATAAGGCCAATAATACCTCAGATAGTGATATGGTTGAACTTATGGCGACTGATGGCACATTAATGCAAGTGCCTGCGTCTGATGTTGAAGCCGTTCCTGAGAAAAAAGCTGATTATAACCCCAGGGAAGGCTTTCCCAATAGAAAGTTTGTAATGGTGGTGGACCTGGCCAAGTGTAGAAATGCAAAAAAATGTCAAAGTTCCTGCAATAAAAACCACTATATCACGGGAGATAATGCCTGGATAAAGATCTATAAAATGCAGGAGACAGAAAAAACGGCTCCCTATTGGCAACCCACGCTATGTCAACATTGCGATCAACCTCCGTGTGTTAAGGTTTGTCCGGTAGACGCCACCTTTAAAAGGAGAGATGGTATTGTCTTGATTGATAATAATCGTTGCATTGGCTGTCGGTTCTGTATGGCTGCCTGTCCATATTCGGTGAGGATTTTTAATTGGTCAGACCCATGGCAAGGAGATACTGCGGAAAACACTGTTTATTCTCCCGATTATGCCGGTGTCCCGAGTCAAAAAGGGACTGTAGATAAATGTGATTTTTGCCCTCATATGATTGATAAGGGTGAACTGCCACATTGTGTCAGTGCCTGCCCAAATGATGTCTTTAGCTTTGGTGACCTGTATGAGGATGCTGTGACTAATGGTAGCGGACAGACATTTCGATTAAGTAAACTTTTAAAGGACAGGGCAGGTTACAGGCTAATGGAAAATCTTGGTACAGAACCAAGTGTTTACTATTTACCCCCTTCAGAAAGGGTAGTTGACTTTGAGGAAGGATTAAGTAACTATACTGAGTTTGAATCGGTCGAGAAAACTGAAAAGCCATGAATCAGTCAAATGACCAATTGATAAAGGATCTTTCACCGAAAAAATTTGGATGGAAGGGTAAAATCTGGACAGTTTTCCTGGTCTTGATAATTCTGGTAGGCTTGTATGCTTACTTACAACAACTAAACCAAGGGCTTGTAATAACCGGGATGCGAGATTATGCGCTATGGGGAGTGTACATTTCAAATTTTGTTTTTTTTGTGGCAATTAGTCTTGTGGGCTCTTTGGTCACAGCCATATTAAGATTATCGGGTGTCCAATGGAGTACACCGTTGACCAGGATTGCTGAAATTATTGCTGTAGCAGCTATTGTGATGGCAGGCCTTACCATTATTATAGACATGGGTAGACCAGACAGGATGTTGAATTTATTCCTACATGGTCGCCTTCAGTCACCTATTATCTGGGACGTAATCGTGATCACCACCTATCTGTTCATTAGTATTTTACTTTTATACTATCCGTTACTACCGGATTTCAGCATTCTCAAGAAACATTTTAAAGAAGAGAAAAGATTAAGTAAGTGGTATGGCAGGCTTTCGCTGAATTGGACCGGAAATGCCGAACAGCACAGAATCTATACTCATTCCATTAAAATGCTTTCAATAATGATCATACCTGTGGCTTTTGCCATACACACAGTCACAGCATGGTTATTCGAGACGACATATCGGCCGGGATGGGACAGCACAAATTTTGGGCCTTACTTTATTGCAGGTGCATTCGTGGCGGGTGCCGGTGCAGTGATTGCCGTCATGTTCGTACTTCGTAAAACCTACCAGTTAGAGAACTACATTACTGATGATCATTTTGACAAAATGGGCAAAATACTTGTTTTGCTTTGTCTGATCTATCTTTATTTCAACATCAATGAATACCTTATACCCACTTACAAATCTACTGAAGAAGAGGCGTTACATCTTCAAAGTTTGTTTACCGGGGAATATTCTATATTGTTTTGGACCGCCATTATAGGTGGATTGGTCCTACCGGTAGTTCTCTTGATGTTCCCTCAGGGAAGAAAACCTCTTCCTTTGTTTGTAGTGTCACTTGCAGTGGTGATAGGCGCCTGGTGGAAACGATATATTATTGTGATTCCCACACTAAGTCATCCCTTCCTTCCAATTCAGGGTGTACCTGAATCCTGGCGTACATATTCACCAACCTGGATGGAATGGTCGATCACTTTCGCAACGTTGGCTGCTGCAATGCTCATCGTTACCCTGTTGGTTCGATTCTTGCCAATTGTACCGATTCATGAAACTATCGAAGAACGAGGATTACTTGAAGTGT
>JAJCYL010000306.1 GCA_029262955.1 Cytophagales bacterium
AATATGACTGGAATTAGATACAGGAGGTACTTCTTTGAGTACCATCCTCTTTTCGCCAAAAGGACATTTGCACCAATAGCTAATGCTAACACCCATTCTACTTTGTTCAGTGCACTGAACACCAACCTACCAATGCCTAATCCCAGGGAAAGAGTAATTCCGGGAGCCTGGAATTTGAGCCATGCCTCCAGGAAACTAATGGCGGAAACGAAGCCAATCCAAAGAAACACTGCCGCCACGATTACCGGATATTTAACCTGAGATGTCATAGTATTGATGTTGAGTGGCTTTTTTTATAGTACTCCATTTTGTATTGAAACATTTCTGCCATTTTCCGGGCCCGCCATTTTGACTCCTCAGCTTTTTCACCTTCAAAATGCTCGTCGATAGTGGCATTAAAAAGTGTTATCCATCTGTCGAAGTGCTCCTTCTGAACCGGGAGATTCGCGTGTGGTGCAAATGGGCTTCCATAATACGTATGCTCTTTGAGCAGTATGGTCTGCCAAAACGATACATTTTTTCCAGGTGTTCAGGCCACCGGTTTTGTATCACCCCATTAAATATTCCTCCAAGCAATTGATCCTTCCGAACTTTTTGGTAAAAGGAGTCAACCAACAGCGTAACATCTTCGATATTAAGAATTTCTTTAGTCATTAGAAAAATGATTTATAAAGATCAGGGGTTAGGTACATGACAAAGTAGAACATGGCAAAGCCTATGAATGAAATGAGCAAAGCCCAAACCCATGCCGGAATTGCCTTTGGAGTCTCCGAACCCTTAATAATAAATTGGTCATCAGTTTCGCCTCCATACGCATTGATGGTTATCGGTACCTGAGTATCCACTACTTCGTGATCGGATAAATCAACCACTACTATCTCCGGACCATTTCTCACTTCAAAAGGAATTTCTTTTGCCCCCTCAACTCCTTTGGAGGATTTTGCGACAATTCTGATAAAGTGCTTCCCGTCCGGTATTCTGGTCGTGTCTAGTACGAATTTAACCGGTGGATCAAACTCACAAATCATCGCCTCAAACAGGTCAAACCGACATCCAGGCTCGTGGCCAATTCTAAAACAGTGGTAGTTTGTAGCATTTTTTTCAAGTCATTACGGATTAAAGTAAACTTGTCATGTACCGGGCACGGCTGTTTGGCATTACATTCCTGCAGGCCCAGTCCACACCCTATGTAGATGGAATCTCCGTCAATTGCATTGACTATTTCACTTAGTTTTATTGAATCAATTTTTTCTTTGTCAATTTCAAACCCACCGGTCGATCCTTTGGTGGACTTAACGATCTGGTCTCTGGCTAACTGCTGTAGGATCTTGGCTGTGAACGCCTCAGGAGAATCTATCCCTCCGCTGATCTCTCTCAGGCTGACCCGTTCACCATTCAAACTTCGCTGGGCAATGAACAAAGTCGCTCTAATCCCATATTCGCATGCCTTTGAAAACATCACTATTGATTTTAAGTACAAATATAGGACGAGTTCTATCTCGGACAAATTTATCCGAATTAAATAATCATGCCTGAATTATAGATCGTAGTTATGGGAATCGATTCCATTTCAAAATATTATTGGTACAGTTCGCAATTGAGAATAATTGAATCCTTAGATCTGAGATTACAGTAACTCCTGTGGTCACATGTACTACAAAGTCCCTTTATCTCCTCTTCGACTGGTTTGGGAGGTTCCTCAACGAGTTGTTTAATCACCGAACCGTTGAGATTAAAGGCTTCGTGTTCTTCACAAAATACTATGGGAGCTGTCGCAATTTTTTTGAAAACGCAATCAGAAGTATGTAAGCAGTTACTACATAGATCACTAATATTAATTGTTCCATTTTCTTTAAGGGTTATCATAACTTATTGTCTTTGGTATTTGGATTGGCAAGGGGTGTGCCAACAAAGAACGCTGGTGCATGATATACACATAAGTAACTGTTTGTAAGGTAGTTACGGTTATGATCTTGCTTAATCCAGTCAGGAAGAACAGGAATAATTCATTCAATACCGGGTAATAATTACCCGGCTGGAGAGAAATGTACCGGAGGGGTCTATTTGATCTTTTCTCGTAATGTTTTGCGGTCAATGCCTAGAATCTCAGCCGCCTTCGTCTTATTGTTACCCGAAGCAGCCAATACTCTTTCAATGTGTTGCTTTTCGATTTCCTCCAGGGTCAGCATTGGAGCAGTTTTCGATTTGACGGGCGAACTCATTTTCATGTGAGGTGGAATGTCGGAAATATCAACATTGATGTCATTCATGATCACCAAACGTTGAATAAAATTTTCAAGTTCACGAATATTACCCGGCCAGGAGTATTCCTGTAGGATGGAAATTGTACGCTTCGGAAATTTAAGTGACGGCTTACCGGATTCTTTGCTGTACCGGTCATTGAAAAATTCCAATAGCAATGGAATATCCTCTTTTCTTTCTCGTAATGGAGGGATATTGATTGTAACGACATTTATGCGATAGTAAAGATCTTCCCTGAAGGTCTCCTTTTGGATCATTTCAGCCATATCTGCGTTGGAAGCTGAAATTATCCTGACATCTATTTTTTGTGATTTTGTCGCTCCCAACATGGTTACTTCCTTTTCCTGAATGGCTCTCAAAAGCTTTGCCTGGACGTTGAGCGACGCGTTACTGATTTCATCAAGAAATAGAGTGCCTCCGTCAGCCACCTGAAAAAATCCGGCCCGGGTTGTTGATGCGCCGGTGAATGCCCCTTTGAGATGTCCGAACAATTCACTTTCCAAAAGCTGTTCAGGAATAGCCCCACAATTAACAGGTACAAACGGTGCAGATGAATTAATGCCATTATAATGAATCGCCCTGGCCACCATTTCCTTACCCGTCCCGCTTTCACCAGTTACCAGGACGGATGCTTTATTGTTTTTAATTCTACCAATAGTCCTGAAAAGGTTTTGCATAATGGGTGAAATACCAATGATGTCATGAAAGGATTCTATAGGTGCATCCGGCTTATGTGCTTCAGGTTCCTGTTTACCAAAAACATTCTCCAGAGCTTCCCGAAGCTCTTCAAAAGTGAAAGGTTTGATTAGATATTCCAGCGCTCCCATTTTCATTACCTCAACGGCATCATTGATATTTGGAAAACCAGTAATCACCAATACAGGTATTTGAGGATAATGCTGAGACATATATTTGATTAGCTGCATGCCACCGATCTCTGGCATATTGAGATCGGTTATTACTAACTCAACATGGCTGTTTTCTATAACCTCAATAGCATCGACGACATTGTCCGAAACAAACGGGTTTAATCCGATCTCACCCAACATCCTGCGTACAATTTCCAGCATATCATGAGAATCGTCAACTACCAGCACCGAATGTTTGTTGTCCATTGTTACTTCACTCCCTTTAACTTAATAATAAATTCTGTTCCCTGCCCAAGCCTGGAGCTGACCTGAATCTCTCCACCATGATTTTGAATTATCCCGTGAACAACTGCGAGCCCAAGCCCCATACCCTCCCCTGTTAGTCTTGTAGTAAAGAAAGGTTCAAAAATTTTGGTAAGATTCTGTTCTTCTATGCCGACACCAGTATCGTTGACAATTAGTACAATTCTCCCCTTTTCCTGTTTTGTTTCAATGATGATCTTTCCACCTTTTGGCATGGCTTTGATCGCATTTAATACGAGGTTGAATAAAACCTGCGAAAACTGAACCGGATCAATTCTTACCTCAGGGATGTTTTCGTTAAGTTTTAGGATAACTTTAACATTGTTTTCCCGGAGTTGTATTTTAAGTAATTCTGTACTCTCTTTAATGAGGTCATTGATGCTTGAAGTCTTAAACTTTGTGGGCATCTCGCAGGAAAAAAACATTAACTTCTTCACAATTTCCCTGGCATGTTTCGCTGAATTTATGATCTTCAACAGGTCATTCCGTTGACTTCTATCCGATGCGGTATTAGACAACAACTGGGCAAAACCCAGGATATTTCCCAGAGGTGTATTCAATTCATGAGCAATGCCAGCGGTGAGTTCACCCAGGACGTTAAGTTTATCAGTATGGCGCAACCTGCTTTCGATGAGCTTTTCCTTTTCACGTTGCTCATGAATTTCTACAATGGCCGCTATCTCTGTAGCAATTTGTGTCAGTAGCTTCTTTTCTTCATTGAGGAAAAGACTTTTAACCTTCGGAAGTTTTACTTTCTTGTAGAAGACAGTGAGTTTACCCCTTTTTTTACCCGCTATTAGTAGAGGCGACTGCTGGTGGTATTCGGTGACATTTGTATTACCTATGAAAAGGTCGTCAAGCTGGATACAGACGTCCATTTTTTCGGGATATTGCCATCCTTTTGGAATCACCGTAATAATCTTCGACAGGATACTATTCAGCGAACCTATATTTTGTTGAGCAATCTTAGTAATCTCATATAAGCAGGAAAGCTCCTTCACTCTTTCCTCCAGAGTTCTCGATAGACTTAATTGGCTCATAGCGAAAAATTAGGGCGGGTAATTCTTCCCCAATTAACATTTTTTATGGCTAAAATAATAATGATTTTTATTAGTAAGGATTCCTTACTATATTTGTTGTGTTAAATCATTACAAACCTTAAAAAATTAAAAAAATGAGTAAATCAATTTTTTATCATGCAGGATGTCCTGTCTGTGTCAGTGCAGAAGAAGATATCATTAATCTTATTGGAGCTTCCAAAGTTGAAGTGGTTCATCTCGGTGAAAAGAAAACGAGAATCCCTGAAGCTGAAAAGGCAGGCGTAAAGTCAGTACCAGCTTTGGTAACTCCAAATGGCAATGCTTTACACATCAATTTCGGAGCCTCTATTGAGGACATCAAGTAAATTTTTTTCTTAAATATTGTTAGGACTCCTAATTTATAAATTATGAAGATGTTTGTTTCATTCCTACTAACAGCTATAGCAGCTATAGGTGTCAATGCCCAAAACCCTGATTTTAAAATCAAGAAAACTACTGTCGTATTCGACTCTAAATTGGATCAGTATATATTCGAAATAAGTGTTCAGGGAACGGCTGGTAACACCACTCCTAAACCTGCGGGCCAACTTAACGGGGCACCAGTGCTAGGATACGTTTTTCCAACAACCCTGAAGTCTGGGCACGTTGGCTTTGGTGATACACCCGGTATAGTTGCATTGGCGCTAACCTCACACCCTGATTTTGACGATACCCCACTTTGGGATGAAAACTGGGATGCGATTTACGACAATGATGGCATTGTCTGGCATTCCCATTGGGTGATTTTAGTTGAGGATAAACGTATTGCAGGTGGTCTATCTGTAAAACAGTTTGAGAAAGGTGACACTTCTGTTATTCTTCCTCCTACCAATCCTGGTATGCCCATGTATATGGATTCTCCGGGGTTTCCGGTAATCACCTCAGGCAATTCTATAAGAGTGGTTGTACCGGGATTTAGAATCAGAACCGAGGAGAGTTTCCAGTTTGATGGCGTTACCGCATATATGAAGGTGAACACTGAAGACACTACCAAACCAATGCTTGGGGTGTATGAAGTCTATAGTGTTTCATCAGGAGACCTGACCCTCCCTTATACTGCGAAAAGAAAGTAATTCATGTCGGGAAATCAGCTATAAGATGGCTGATTTCCCATTTACTTTGGACTAATAGAACATTGTCAATTATTATAGGAATAAAACGAAATAAAAAATGAAAGTAGCAGTTTGGGATACCTATTCCACCAATAAAAAAGGAGAAATTATGCATTTCGACATTCTTGTACCCGAGGAGGTAACCGATACCGAAACAATTTACGGATTTGGGAAAGAATATCTGCAATCAAAAGGGCAGAATAATGTCATTCTTAGTTCCAGGGAGTGTCAGTTCTGTCATGTTGAACAACTCAGACCAGACTGGGAATTAGATATCCAGGACAAGGGATATTTTATTATTGAAATGCAGGGTTGTAATTAGGCTTTTCATCTAATGGTTAGGATTACTAATTTAGTTGATAGGATTAAATCATAATAGACTAATTTAATTACATGAAAAGTAGCTTTTTTGACCCGCAGTTTCAACATTCTGACATGGCTGGAAAATCAGTAGTGGGGTTGGAGAGAATATCGGAATCATTTCGTGTTCTATTGTGGAAACATGCCAAAAAAATAGGCTTGAGCCCTATACAAATACAAATTCTCATTTTTGTGACCTACCATGATGAAGGCCTTTGCAACGTAAGTCATCTGGCTAAGGAGTTTAACGTTACCAAGCCCACTATGAGTGATGCAATCAGGGTATTGATCGAAAAGAAACTGATTGAAAGAAACTACTCGCTGGTTGATAAAAGAGCTTATTCCATAACTCCAACCGGAAATGGAAAGGCCATAATCCATGAAACAGAACATTTTGCCGATCCAATTAGACAAGTCTTAAAAGAGCTGAAAGATTCAGATCAAGAACAATTATTCATTTCATTGAGTAAACTAATATTCGCATTGAATAAAAGTGGGATTCTATCAGTGCAGCGAATATGTTACGGGTGTAAATTTTATGAGAAAAGAATGCAGAATAATTTTTGCCATTTACTTGGAAAAGAGTTTGTCGATAGAGAGATCAGAGTAGATTGTGCAGAATTTGAGATGACGATTTGAAATGAGTATTACCGCTTCAGTGGATGTCTTACACAATTAATACTCAGAAGAAATTAAACGTTCTTTAGCACCGAGTTTTAGGAGATGGGCTTTGAAAAACTGGGGCAAATATCGATTGATATCAAACCAGTTTCATTGATGCGGCCAGTTTGAGCATTTTACAGCTTATGGAAAACAGCCATTGCAGTTGTTCCCAAACCAATTGGGCCTCCTGAAGATCACGTTCAGTTTGTTTGTCCTTGGATGCCAAATTTCTAATCTCTAAAGCATTGAACGCAGGCAACCGCTCTTCAAAAAGAGGATCGTTTTCAGAAGAGGCCTGCGCACTGTTGCATTCCTTGTCTTTTAGGCATTGGAGTACCCTCTCCAAATTTTTCTCTATTTTTTCTGTTACAATCTTGAACTGTTCGGACGCCTCCGTAGTTTTATGGTGCTGTATATAGGTACTTAACGAAGCTAATGAAGCTAAAAACGTGTGGTTCAAGACGACCAGTTGGTAAATTTTATCCGCTCCCCTTTGTTTCGACTTGGGTTCCAGTTCCATGCGCTGAAAGGCCGAGCTTAGACTAGAAGTTGCCAAAAATGCTTCCTTACGCGCTATTTTGTAGGAGGTCGGTATATTTCCCTTCCGCTGATAATATTCTGTAATCTTACCAAGGAAATCTCTGTTGGCCTTTACACTTTTTTCGATGCTTACCTTGATTTCAACAAATTCCCAGGTAGGCCAAAGCCACCGCATGGCCGCATAAGACAGTCCGGCCCCGACAAGAGTGTCCAATATGCGGAATTTTATCACGGTCAAAACATCAGGCTGGAGAATAGCATAGACAAAGATCACGCTCAATGTAATGAAGGTTGCAGAAGCCTTATAACTTTTTTGTACCATTGAAAATGCAATAACCAGAGAGGCCAAGCCCATGGCCCCGTACACATAGGGATCCTGTATCAGTAAAACCAGACCGGAGGCGATTGCCCCACCGATAAGTGTACCGATAATACGGTCTATTGCCCGGCTCTTCGTCAGTCCGTAGCTGGGCCGCATGATTACGATAACAGTCAACAAGATCCAGGACGGATTCTGAAAAGCAAAGATCGATCCCAGTGCATAACCGATCATAACTGTAACCGCCAGCCGAAACGAATGTCTAAAAATTGTGGACTTAAAACTAAAGTTCCTTATTAATAGTATGGGGGCATAATCTTGATGTGCGACAAAGCGTTTGGCAGCTTTTCTATCAATAAAATCGATTTTCATGGTATTAGGGTCGCCTAACAGCCATTTTATTCTTTTAAGTTTTTTGAACTGTTTTTCTTGATATTCGAGCCAATTTTGAAGCATAAGATACTCCTCGTAATCCGGGGTTTCACGTAGCAAGGCTATTTCAAGTCTTGCTTCTTCAAAACATTGTATCATATCATCATTCTCGAGCTGGTTTTTATTGTTGTCACCCGCTTCGGAGATCATCCGCAATTGGTGCGACATTTTGAAAATCAGATTCTGAAATATTCTAATGTATTTGGGATGGTCATTAAAGAGTACATCCATTCGATCATAATTAACGGGATTGGCGATTGCCGTTTCCAACATATCCACCAATTCCACAAATATCAACAGGCGCTTATCCTGATAAATAGACCAACCGGAATTCTTTCTTGAAAGGATCAAAATTTCTCTCAAAGTTTCATGTTTCTCGGTAAGTTCGCTCTGTAGGGCCAGTAATTTGGACTGTAATTTTTCGTAGTCTACATGTAGGCCAACCAATTTTCCTCGTGTTTCTAAAAATTCAGCTGTAAGCACATAGGTTTCCGACAATAATTCCTCAGTCTCTGCCTTCGGGTTTATACGATGCCAAATCTTAGCCAGGAGCAAATACCAAAGTCCCCCTGCACCTATCAACGCAGCATATTGATAGATTTCCAGTTCTTCTGAATCGTGGGCCAAGCTCAGAACCAAGGCCAAAAGGCCTGAAAAACTAATTAGAGAAGCCCGAAAGCCATAAACCGAAATAAAAGCAATGCCAAAGCCAAGAATACCCAAAACGGGAAGGGAGAGCCATGTTTCATAATGCAGATAACCTCCTATAAAACTAACGACCATGACTAATGCCGCAGAAATAAGAATACCCATTTTTTTATGCCGAAAACTACCGCTGACATCGCTAGGTGAGCTCGAAAAAGCACCAAAGCAGATTGCCAGCCCTATTTCAAAATACCCGAGTTGAATGCCTATTACTATGGGTAGTGTAACCGCAATACCGACCAGGATGGCCCTTGAAAAAGGGGTGCTTTTCAAGAACTGTTGCAGTTCCTTAAAATTCTCGGAAATAAAAAGGGTTACGGTAATCAAAACAGAACGGTTCAACTGCCAAGATAGCTTTTGCAAGACTGATTCTATCCTAAAACCTAAGTATACGCCATGTTTTAGCCTTAAATTGGGGTTACACTTCTTTATTTCAGCAGTAAATTCGATGCCTAATAAAAAAATCGGAACGACATTTCTGAGAATGCCATAAGTTCTGAAATAGGAAACCCCACGATGTCGTACAGATGAAACTCAATCCAAATTGTGAGCTTGATTTTAGCTTGAAAGAGGCGAAATAATTACGAGATCGATAGCTGCAAAATCGATCTTTTACAGATGTTTTCGTAAAGGAGAATACAAAACAACTTTGGGATCAGAGCGCTCGTTTAAGATGGGGAAATTAGACCGATTCTAAAGGCAAGGTAGTTATTAAAATAAAGCAGTAATGAGTAGAGGTTTCGTAAAGGAAGACGATCAGGAAGAAATTCCCTTTGTGCTACCCAGAGCATATCTGCCCGAGGGGGTGACAAACTATGTAACCAAAGTTGGCATAAACGCTCTTTTGAATGAAAAGCAAGTAGTCCTCAATGAACGGGCCCAGTTGGATACTTACAATGAGAAAGATAGGCGAATCGCATTGAACCATATTAATGCACGATTGCAACTACTCACCCAAAGGATTGCCACGGCCAAAGTAGTCGACTTGAGTGGTCAACCTCAGAACGAAGTCCGATTCGGGGCAACCGTAACTCTAAAATTAGGAGCAATCAACAAGGTTCAAATTTTTCAAATCGTAGGTGTCGATGAAGCGGACATTGCCGCAGGTAAAATCGCATTCATATCCCCAATGGCCAAAATATTGATCAATAAAAAAATAGGGGATAAAACGGTGTTAAAATTGGCACGAGAGGAAAGGGTATTTGAAATTATGAACATAACCTATAGGGAATAACAGATTGGGCCTTAAAAGGGTCTCCATCCGGAAGATTTGTTCATTCCGTCTACCTCAAAATACCCCTTTGAGCCTCTTCAAAAGAATTTACGGTCTTTCCTTATTTTCGAACTCACCTCAATTTAGCTGTACCTCCAATATTGTGGCTGAACCACCATTGGCCTCATTAGAGATGTATAAGGTGCCATCCGGACTAAAAGTTATACCTTCTGGTTGTGGGAAAACTGACTTGCCCAACCGGTATACTTTCTTTAATTTCCCTTCTCCGCTAAAAATTAAGAGTTTAGGATGCTTTCCTTCCAATACATAAATTTCTCCCGTTTTCGGGTGAATCTCCAGGTCTGAAGGATTAAATGTTTTGTAGAGTTTCTTTTTCCGAAAACCTTTAAAAGCCTCCTCTTTCATATCAATTCTGAATAGGGGAACATCACTTACCTTCTTATAATCAATGGAGATCGAATATAGACCTTTATACCTGTCACTGTTACTATCCCTGTCTTTGGGTGCCGTTAACAATACGCCCCTTTTCTGATCATAAGAGAGTGTTTCCATATTGTTTTTAGTAGAAAACCCAGTTTTATATGTTTTAACCTTCATCTCTTCAGTATTATAGTTTTCCACTTCATAAAGCAATCCATCACTCCGCATGATATATGCATTTGCGCCTTTCAAAGCTATGCCCTCATAATCACCACCATCAGCAAAGACTATTTCATTTTCAATACGTCTTGTCTTCAAGTCATAAATAAAAATAATACCGTTTTCGTCCTCAACACAGGCCATTTTATCAGTGTCAATCCAGGAAATGCCTGAAACCTCATCGAGTTTGCCTGGCAGCTCCCAAGTATTCAATACTTGATATCCTTCATGGGTTTCTATAGCGGATTGATTTTTTAAAGCAAAAGCAAAGAGCCCGGATACCAATAACCCAATGGAAGTTAAATGCCATTTTTTGTCAATCATGTCTTTCAATTATTTGTGGTCCAAAAGAGTCTATACTTGCTTGCAAACAAGGTAAGACAAAAACATTTACTCCCATTAGTGATGCCTGTCGCAATGCCATCTTCATCGTATACAAAATTTTACGTCCTGAGGTTCAATTACCAATACCCCCCCCCAAAGAATCGTCCTCTAAGGTTGCAACGAGGATGCTGGATTTCATTTAATCTGAAATCTGACATTCATCAAAACTCTTACTATCTGAATAGTTACCTTAAGTATTTGGTATGGTTTAAAGGATTTGGTAGAACACCCTCGTTTCGAGGACGAATTGTGGTGAATATTATGGTGCGATGCTCAGCCGTGTCTAAGACACTCATTCATTTCAAGCTTTCAAGTCATCCTTCGGAAGACTTGAAAGAGCAGTTTCATAGTGTGATTATTGCCCATAGCGTTTAGCAAATGGCAAGTAGGCGAATACGAAACGCTGAACTTTCGGTTTTGCACATAGTTTGATACGAGTGCTAACTTTGAATATATCACTAAGAGCTTATTTTGAATATGCCTCATCAAAGGTACTTCCATTATTAATTCTATTAATAAACTGGGTCAGCTTCTCTTTACTATGCCAATTATTCACTATGTATTTGGCGGTAGAATAATTCAGCATTATTTCTTCATTCGTGCCGCTTCCAAATTGAACATAGGAGGTCATGCTTTGTATTTGAGGTAAGTTCTTGTATCCATTAGATTTCACATTTAGAGAGTCGATTGAATAATAATCTCTAAAATCAACTTGCATAGCCAATCCTTCGTCAAACCAAGTAGGAATTTTTACAATTCGATTTAAGAAGCCTATTCTATTAAAAAGCTCTGTATGAGATACTTCATGAGCAACAATGTCTAAGTCAATTCCTGTTTTACTGATAACCACATAAGATTCCAATTTCATGTTTGCACATGCTGGTGTCATAAAGGGCACACCAAAATTTTTATAATCTTGGTCATCTTGGCAATAAATAAATTTCGGTCTAACCGTTTTTTCTCCCCAAAATTCACCAACTCTTATTTCAGCTTCTTTAATTAGTTTCTTCAATTGAGAAACAGTTGCTGAATCAACATTGTCTCTGTAATACAAATCACCATCTCTTTCAAAATCGTAAAAATCAATAAGTATACATCTGGTTTCTTGGGGAAAAGCCGTGGCATGAATAATTCCGATAGATATCAGAAGCAGACTTATCACAAAAATCATTCTCATAGGTATACTTTTTCTTTTCATATCCTTTAATACGATCGTAAATAAATGCAATTATTGATTGGTGCAGTCAATAAATATAATAGAAATATTAGCAAATAACGCCTACCAACCATTACTGGATTTCATTTAACCTAAAATCTGACATTCATCAAAGCCCTTACAAACCTGAATAGTTACCTTAAGTATTTGGTATGGTTTAAAGGATTTGGTAGAACACCCTCGTTACAAGGACGAATTGTGGTGAATATAATGGTGCAATGCTCAGCCGTGTCTAAGACACTCATTCATTTCAAGCTTTCAAGTCATCCTTCGGAAGACTTGAAAGAACTGTTTCAACTGATTAGTAAATCAAAAGCAACTGAGTTTGGAGTTAAAAGCAGCTGAGTTTTGATTTACTAGCAGCGGCTCACCCTGCCAAAGGGTTTGGAAAAGCATCCGACTCATCTTCATTGCTTCGCTGGTGCAAGCACTGAAAGTCCTTTTCTACCAGAATCTTCAATCCCTCAGACTGGCTGATGTAAGCCTTATTCTCAATCCCTACCAGTTCGGAATCAATCCAGGATCTACCCAACTCCAGTGGCAACTCAACGGCGATTTGACCACTCGTAAAAGATGCAACAGGCTCTTCAATTTGAGGTTTTAAGGAAATACTATAGGAAAACAAGTCATCCCCGAAGTGGGTCGTTTCCTCTACCTCCCCTTTCCTTCCCAAATCATCGATATCGGTCTGGGTGAGTCTAAGCCTGATGGTATCCGCCTGAATTCTAATCTTCATTCTCTTTCCTTTATGATGTGACTACTCGCTCAGCACCTGAATAAATGTTAAAGTTACTATCCCTTAAAAACCCGATTAAAGTAATTCCGGAATCCTTGGCCATTTCT
This sequence comes from Cytophagales bacterium, assembly GCA_029262955.1. Classification (GTDB taxonomy): domain Bacteria; phylum Bacteroidota; class Bacteroidia; order Cytophagales; family Cyclobacteriaceae; genus JAJCYL01. The sequence goes on from JAJCYL010000306.1 coordinate 12,961, forward strand.
ACTGATAAACTCGATGGCGCTCCTACCGCCGCGATCACCTGGATTCCTGCCATCAACGCCTTTTGCATTAATTCAAAACCTACCCTCCCACTCAGAAAAAGTAATTGTTCATCCAAGGGAAAGTCTTCTTTTAAAAATGCT
>JAJCYL010000307.1 GCA_029262955.1 Cytophagales bacterium
ACAGCTTGCCCGAATATCAGAAACCCCGGCACATAAGGGACTCTCACCCGCTGGAATAATTTGCTATCTTAGATAGCAGGTGCTCATGCTGCGCACACACAAACGATATAGCACATGCCTCAAGGTAGTTACTTGAAAGTACAGTGCAAATCCGCTAGATTGCAGATATTAAAAACGTCCAGAAGCACGTGCAATATCTGGGTCGTTGTGATTCATCTGCTCTTTGAGGTGCGTGACTTCAAATCTGGTAAAAGATAATCGGGAATTCTACCAGGAGCATGAATCGCAAGAGCGTTTATTAAGTGAGAGCAACTTAGACTGGACAACTGATCGACCGGTAATGTTGAATAACAAAGATCAGGTCAAGCCGGCCAAGGTGAGCTTCAGTGTAGAGAAAAAGCTGAAGGCACAGAAAAACCGGAAAAGTGTGGCTGAGTTCATGTTAAATATACTAAATGATCAGAAGTATCATCAAACTACTCCATCCGTCTCAGATGATTGATAATGACTATATTTAATCCTGTATCATTGATTTTGGTAGGTTCATTTCATAATGAACAGGAAGGAATTCTTAAAAGTACTTTCTTTATTATCTGTGGGTATGACAACACATAAAGTAAAAGCACTCGACCGAATGCTGGAAGAGTTGACGCCATCGCCCTTAATGCCCGTTTTGTTCACTTCCCATGGCAACCCAATGGATATACCCTTACCTCATTATGGCAATCCTTTTCTTAGTTATCTAGGTGACCTCGGAAAAGAGATTCGAAGCAAGTATGAAGTAAATGCAATCATTGTAATTTCTGCTCATTGGTGTACGCAAGGGACTTACGTTAATGTTTCACCCTGGCCTGAGACCTTATATGATTATTATGGTTTCCCCGAAAACTATTATGTGCTGAAATATCCGGCGCCAGGTGCGCCTTCATTAGCTAATGAGATCTCTTTTGAAATATCAGAGATTAATACTACAACTGACTGGGGATTTGACCATGGTAACTGGCCGATGCTGAGGCACCTGTTTCCAGAGGCAGATGTACCCGTCATCCAGTTGAGTTTGGATTACTATCAGTCCGCTCAATATCATTTTGACTTGGGAAAGAAACTTCGGAAGTATCGTGAAAAAGGAGTTTTGATAATAGGCAGTGGCGCTATCGTGCATAACATAAAATTGGCTGCCCCGAAAATGTTTGGAGGTGATACCTCTTTGTACGGTTGGGATCAGGAGTTTGATCAATGGGTAAAAAGTAGAGTAGATGACCGGGATTTCAAGAGTTTGATAGAATATAACAAAACCAACCTCGGACAATTATCTGCTCCAACTCCGGATCATTATGTGCCACTTATGTATTCACTGGCGCTGATGGATGACAAAGATTCTTTACGTCATACCTATGAAAGTATTATGCCTGCATTTAGCGACCGCAGTTTTATTTTCAAATAGCAATACCTTTTATAAAGCCAACAACGTATGTTAAAGAAAATCATTAGTTACCCGGCCACTCATACCCGCCGGTCCGATACTTCTAAACTTTAATCCGTGAAGTTTGGAGAGGTCAACTGTCTGCGATAAAGCGACTACCGTGATGAAGGAAGCCAAAAAAGAGTTTGTGATTTTTCTTATCATTTGGTTTGGGTGTTTAGATATTGTCATTTCGGTAAACTTAAAAATATCGTTACTATTTGGGCACATAGGTCGTCTGATTTAGGTTTTGTTCCTTAAAACACTGTAAGAAATCCTGGCAACAGCTATGGGGTCGTCTTTTTCTTGAAAAAGACTAATATCGACCTTTATGATCCGTTTGCCATGCTTGATCATTCTACCTTCCGCAGTTAAATCTTTTTCTATAGCCCCATGCAGATAGTCAACCCGCATATCGATAGTATTAAATCTATCCTTAGGGGAATCCATTACGGAAGCGCAAACTATGCCTCCAGTTGTATCGGCAATACTGGCCAAAATTCCGCCATGCCACCTCTTTTGAATAAAATCGCCGATAAACTCCTCTTTGAATGGAACATGTATTTTTGCGTAGCCCTCCTTAAAACCTTCAATCACCAACCCGAAAATTTTATTAGCCGGCATTTCGTGCTCCATAACATGCTTAAGTAAGGCTAACTTCTTGTCAATCAATCTAAGTAGGGTTATTATAAATCATGACCATCTCCTATGAAATTCATTTCCTCAACCATGCTATATTATGGTAGATTCCTTTATCCAATTTTGCTAACTATTTTCATTATGAGAAGGCTCTCTCCCAAAATATTTTTCAGTAAACCCTACACCTTCCTTTTATTTGACCAGATTCTGTCGTTCCATCACATTTATTCGATCAAGCTCTAATTCATACAGTTTGCTCTTGTCAACATACCCCAGGCGTTCCAGGACTACATCAACGAGATGATAGGCCACAGGTACAACCACAAGGCTCAATAACATAGAACTCGAAAGTCCTCCAACAAGCGCCCAACCCAGACCATTTTTCCAATCAGCGCCAGCTCCCTGTGCCATGGCAATTGGGATAATCCCGAATACCAGTGCGATTGTCGTCATTAGGATAGGTCGCAATCTTTCTTGAGTTGCTTCTAATAAAGCCCTTGTTACG
>JAJCYL010000308.1 GCA_029262955.1 Cytophagales bacterium
TTGACAGATGAATTGGCTATAAGTTTATCAGCATCAATCTCAAGGTTTATTATTTTGTTATTCAATGAACGTAGCCCACTATAAAGGTTTACCCATTGAGGACCATTATCGCTTACTAGTAAGCCCTTTCCATTCATACACTTTATTGGTATTCGATTGTAAGCAAGGAGAGGTTCTGTGCCATCCGCCAAAAATGACTTACCATTGACATTAACAAGAGCCACTACATAATTAAATAAGGAGCTAAAAGGATAGCCTTCATGCACCTTGCCATGGCTGCGAGTACTGAGTATAACGGGATGTGCCTCTATGCCTGCAGTTCTGAGCAATGCAACTAAGAATAAATTGATCTCAGCAGAACTTCCAGACTTTTTTGTCATGAGTTCCTTTGGATTTTTTGAAGCATATTTTCCGTGGTACCCGTCCCAACTAAAAGAAGATTTAAAATAGTCAATTAACTGTTTTGCATTTTGAAAGTCATTTTTTCCTTTAAGATTGATCTGGGATAAGAGTGTCTCAGCTGATTTTTTTGACCTTTTTATATACTTACCAAATTTCTCTTCCTTTAGTAAATCCTCTACTAGCTGAGGCCAGGTGGTCATGATCTCTCTTCGAGCACCTGATAGCTCATTAACCTTAGAAAGTTGAAAGTCTAACTTAGTGATGTAGTCATCCCTTGAAGTAATAAAGGATTCATCTCTAAAAGCGGGAATGTCGCTCATGTTGAAAGTGTTCACCAATTCTTTATACTCAAGTCCGGCAAACCTTCGAGATGTCCGATCTACTTCTTCAGAGTTCTTAAAACTATATTCATTGCCACCCTGTAATAAATAAACGTATTCATAAAATGGAATCATCCTCACGATGTATTCACTGTAAATGGTTGGAACGCTATTTTGAAATTCCCAATCTTGTAGATTAAAAAAGAAAGGAGTAACTAATTCGTACTTGAACTCTACTACGGAACCTTCCTTCACGTTAGGGAAGGTGAATTTTTTGGCTTTCCAGGAATTATTGATTTGCTCCTCATAAATGTTGTTAATGTCTAACGACGTTTTGGAGATACCACCATTTTCAAGGTTGTAACTACTGGCTTCAATATTTCTAATTCTTTCTGTTCGACCCCGGCCATCTTCATAATATGGCATATAAGCTTCCGCGAATTCGATGCCCGATCTCTTAAAAATTTTCATTCTTTTTATGCGGGTGAACTGTAATTCGAAACCAGTTTCTTCCGGGTTCATAACAAATTTAGATTCTCCAATATCGAATAGGACAACCGCTTCTGCATCGGGGTCTTTGTCATAAAATTTCATTTCCAACTCGTTGGGGGTGATGACGCCAAGTTCTCGAACGCTTAGTTGCGAGTAGCACGAAATGGAAAATAAGGCAATTAATTGGGTTAGAATAATTGATTTGACCATTTACTTTGGGTTGAAGATGATGACACTTTTATTCTCAGAATTTGTAATAGACTCAAAATAATCATAAAAAGCTGGATACACCTCTAAAGGATAATCACCCGCTTTTAGCTCGAAATGTCTTTTTAGAATGACTTTATTGTCGAGAGCAGTATAGTCAATCTGGTAAAACCCGAAGTCCGATTCAATGCTTTGGTTAGCTGGTAGGCTGACTTTATAATTGTCTAGAAAAGCTAAATTGTACACCATCGAATCCGTCTTATTTATAGGATAGTTGATTCGAAGTGGTCGTTCCCTTTCTTCGGGATATTCTAATTTATATTTTTTGAGAGGAGGGACATATAGAGCTAAACTCTTACCAACGGACTTAAGCTGTTTCTTTAATGAAAGACTTATGTCTAACATTAAAGAGTAATCGTCTCGATCTTCAACTCCAATATTCCAATCATCTAGTTCGAAGTTATTTATTTGAAGGTCTCTTTCGACCATTTTTCGTTGATCCTGATTATCTAACTCCTTCTTTGCATACCTGAAATTTTCAAATAGTGGACCTCTTATTTCCTTTGATATTACCAATTCTCCTTCACCGCTCTGATCAATGATAAATTGATAGTTACTCCCTTCAAGAACGCCAATTTTATCTAAAGCAGGTGTTTTGACAAGCTTACTATTTTGGCCGTCAACTAAGAGGCCGTATCTGTTTTGTGTGAATGTCCCCAGGTAATTGTATGGAAGGTAATTGGCAGTATTCTCTAGCCATAGTGTATCAGAATCAATAGGAATTGATAATATTATGTGATTTGATTGAAAACTGGGCAATTCTTTATTGACTCTAACTGGGTTTTCGCCTGCGTAAATCTTGGTATAATAAGATTTGATACCAACGTGATTTAAAAGAGCTTTCATATAAATTGTTAATGCCTTGCAATCACCATATCTATTCGTACATACATAGGACGCAGGATAAGGTTTCAAGCCGCCAATATCAATAGAGACATTTATATAACGTGTATTGTCTTGCATGAAATGGTATAGCTTTTTGATTAATTCTCGCTCATCAGTTATGCCATCGATTAAGTAGTTGATTTTCGACTG
>JAJCYL010000309.1 GCA_029262955.1 Cytophagales bacterium
ATCATTCCAAACCTTGCAGTCACATTTGATTTGGTCTTCATTGATGCCGATAAGGAAAATTATAAGAATTACTACGAATTAGCACTCAGCAAAATGGAGAAGGGCGGTTACCTGATTGCTGATAATGTACTTTGGACGGGCAAGGTTTTGAAGAAACCCGAAAAAAAAGATACCGAAACTGAAGCCTTGAGGGAATTTAACGACCATGTTCAAAATGATGAGCGTGTCGAGAACGTTATGCTTCCTGTCAGAGATGGATTAATGATAATAAGAAAGAAAGTATGAAAGGTCTAATCAAAGGATTCATTGGCATAGTTGTTTTGCATGCAGGATTTATTGGCGCATTTGCAATAGACAATCCGCAAGTACCTTCGGAAATGAAGCTGGGTGACCTTAAGCTGAGAATCACCGATGGAGCAAGAAGGGAGATTCAGAAAGATGTGGATGCACTTCGGGCAAGCCCTAAGTATTTCCAGATCAAGGTCGATCGCATGAATCTTTACTTTCCAATCATTGAGCGTATTCTTAAAGAAGAGAAAGTGCCCGATGAATTTAAGTTCCTGGCCATTCAGGAGAGTGCACTAATTTCAGACGCAGTTTCGTCGGCAAATGCCGTGGGCTTCTGGCAATTCAAAGAACCTGCAGGACGAGAGGTGGGCCTTAGAATAGATAAGTATGTCGATGAGCGATTGAATATAGTAGCGGCTTCACGTGGCGCAGCTAAATACCTTAAAAGAATGAACTTCTATTTTAATAATTGGGCTTATGCCTGCCTCGCGTACAATCGAGGGCCAGGGGGTGCCAAAAAATATGTTGAAGAAAAAAACTTTGGCGTCAAAAGGATGACCATTGATAAAGGAAGTTTTTGGTATGTGAAGAAGTTCTTAGCCCACATAGTTGCATTCCAAGACGAAGTTGGTAAACCACATTCAGCGGGATTGTCTCTCATAGAATATGATGATGGCGCCAACAAGAGCCTTCGTCAGGTTGCAAAGGATATCAAAGCCGACGAAGAATTGGTCAACCAGTATAACAAGTGGCTAAAGCGAGGAAATATTCCTGGGGAAAAGATTTATCCGGTAGTTGTCCCCTTCAAAGGGAAAAACTCTATTGTTATTGCCAGTAAATCAGAGAAAAGAACTGAATCCCAACCCCAGGTTGAAATATACCCTGATATTACCCGGGCATCTGCTAACAGTAAGAACCTGTTTGTTAAAGTAAATAAGATCAAAGCCATTGTTGCAGCTACAGGAGATAAAATAGAAAGCCTGGCAGAAAAGGGAGGAATCCAGGTTCATCACCTTGTTAAATTCAATGACCTTGGCCCAACTGACCAGATTGACCCCGGTGAAATCTATTATTTACGGAAAAAAAGGAATAAATCATCCATTTTCTATCACACGGTAAGTGAAGGTGAAAGCATGTGGGACATCTCTCAGAAATATGGAATTAAGCTCAAAAAACTTCGCTCTTTCAATAGAATGACTATCGAAGATGATCTCGAGACCAACAGAATTCTATGGTTAGGAAAGAAACGTCCAAAGAGTGTGGAAATTGAATACGCGAATCAGGTGGCTCCAAAAATTCCTACTCCTATCGCTCAAGCCGAGACTTCCGAACCGGAACCTCAAGAGGAAAAAGAAGAGGTTAAGCAAGTCTTCAAATTGGAAGAAATTCCTGATGAATTTATAACAGAGGAAAGGCCAAAGTCCAATGCCCCAATTACACCTAAAATTCAAGCGGTCAACGAACCTTCGGAGATTACCTACCATTTGGTGAGAAAAGGTGAAACCCTATATAGTATTTCAAGAATGTATACGGTCAAGGTTGACGAGATCAAAAAATGGAATGATTTAAGCACCAATGATCTCAAACCAGGGATGAATTTACAGTTGATAGCAAACGAAGAAATCGTATTGGATAATCCAGCGACAAAGGAAAAGGCGCAAGTTTCTATTCATGAGGTAATTGCTGGTGAAACATTATATAGCATCGCCCGCCAATACAATCTTTCGGTCAAAGATTTGATCGAAATTAATTTGATCGAAGATGGAGATGCGCTTCAAGTCGGCCAAAAATTGCAACTCGCAAAAGGAGATGATCCTGAATTTAAAGAAAGGGTCAATGATCCAAAGTTTCATGTGGTATCATCTGGAGAGACCATGTATGGTGTCGCAAAAAAATTCCAGCTTACTTTAAAGGAGCTTATGAGCATGAATGGGAAAAATGACACAGCACTATCTGTAGGTGAACGGCTTAAAATCTCGGAATAGTTTACGTCATTCCCTTGCGAGTGACGCAGGAGTGAGACTTGGGAATCTTCGTTTTCGAAATGTCGATTAATTCATTTCGCTAACGTCAGTGACTAAATCTTTTAATTGTGGATTGAAATCTTTAATAACCTTATCCTTCCAGGCTCTGTTCCACTTTTCATCTTCTTTTCTCGCTCGATTGCGGATTCAATAGATCCCCGAATATAGATCACTGGTCACGCCGATATAAAGGACATTCCTATTCTTATTGGATACAATGTAGACATATCCGCCTTTTGCTATCATAATTTGAGATTCCCAAGTCTCATTTTCCCCCTGGGAAAATTCGCAAGGGAATGACGTTTTATTTGTTATACATCTGTGCCACAAATTCTCCGTAGCCATTATATTTCAATGTTGGGCGCTGCTCTCCATCAGGTATCATTTTTTCGAATTCCTGGGACCAACGTGGATGAGGCACAGTCGGGTCTACATTTGAAATGAATGGGTACTCATCAGGAGCAACCTGATTCCAAAAGGTTGTAGGCTCCTCTTTTGTAAATTCAAATTTTATAATTGATTTTGTGTTTTTATAGCCGTATTTCCATGGAACAACGAGACGCATGGGTGCTCCATTCTGCTTTGGTAATGTTTTGCCATACAAACCAGTTGCGATAAAGGCGACATCATTTCTCGCTTCATCAATTCTTAACCCCTCGGTATAAGGCCATGGATAATGATTTAGATTCCTAACTCCCGGCATGACCACCGGATCAGCAAACGACGTCATTTTGATGTAGTTGGCTCCATTTTGAGGGCCAAAGAAATCAACAAATTTTTTCATGGGAAACCCAGTCCAGGGGACAGCCATAGACCATCTCTCTACACATCTATGTCTATAGGTTCTTTCTTCAAGACCAAACTGCTTAATCATCTCCTCCAAAAAATAAACTCCTGTTCGATTGGCCAAGCCACTCACTTCAAATCTCCAATCACGAGTATCGAATTGGTCCACGAACTTGTATACATTGTAAATGTTCGGATCCTCTCTGCTTATGAACTCATAAAAGTTGTTGTAATGAGTAGCATCATACTCTGATGTCATTGGTCTGTCAAGCGTATACCTCTTGTTGAGATCTGCTGGAAAGTAGTCACTCAACCCCACAAAAGTAAAATCAAGATTTTGTTTCTGACGCTGCTTAAGCCCAAGTAATGGTGCAGTTAATAATCCACCAGTTGCTAGTCCTAATTGCCTCAATGCCTTTCTTCTATTCAGATAATGTTTCTCCTCGGTAGGTCTAAGGGACTTTGAGTCCCACGGTTTTGAAGTAATGATGTTCATAGGATAATTCTTTCAACACTTACAATTTAACAATTTCATTAGCAGCCAAACTGTTATCTAAGTAAAAAAGGTATGGCTGCGACAATATTATTGATTTTTTGAAACAATCAAATCCATTATTTTCACCGATCGTTTAAACCTATTTCCAATAGATTCACTTTGAGCAACATCCAGCAGGAAGTACCTACACCGGGTAAAACCCGATTCTTAGTAAGAAATCTACTTAAAGGTTTTACCTGGTTGGCAGTCATGGTGGTTGCTTTCGTCTGGGCCAAGCACGAATTAGGTGATGGCTACATCAATTGGCTACAACCAATTTATGAGAAACCAATTGCTGTATTCTCGATATTTCTAACCTCCGAAATATTAATTGGTATAATTCCACCGGAATTATTCATGATTTGGGCTGCCAGAAATGGAGTAATTGCTGATTATGTGGGAAACATCGCCTTACTCGCAACAGTTTCTTATCTAGCTGGATTTATTGGTCACAGAATTGGGACTTACCTCAATCAAAGCAAATTTTATAGGTTAATGAAGAGGAATTTCTTCGGCAAATACGAGAAATATATCAAAAATTTCGGAGGCTTCATCATCATTGTAGCCGCCCTTACCCCCGTTCCTTTTTCAGGTATTGCCATGATGATGGGATCACTCAGGTATCCCATTGAGAGGTATATGTTTTTTGCTTTATTCAGGTTTGTGAGATTTGGAGTTTACGGCTTTATTATTTGGGAAGCGAATATCCTCTAAGATCCGGTAGATTTTTTCTTTTTGCTTACTCTAATAAGAATTATTATACCTAACAGTACCATTGGGATGCTTAAGATCTGACCCATATTTAAGATCAAACCTTCTTCCCACGCTTCCTGGTTCTCTTTAAAAAACTCATCTATGAATCTTAATGTCCACAAGAGAGTCATCAGTAATCCGAAGATGAAACCATCGGGCAACTTATGCCGATGCCAATACCAAATATGAAATAAGAGTGAAAAAAGGAGTACACAATAAAAAGCCTCATAGAGTTGAGCCGGATGCCTGGCAATTCCCATAAAGTCTAATTCTCCATAGGAAGTTCCTTTAGACTGATAAGTTCTGTAAGAAAGGCCACCTTCTGGGACACTGGCATGATCGGAGTAATACCTCTGAAATATGGATTGAACCTGATTGATATTTAAGCCGCCATCGCCTGTCTTTTCTTTAAATTCTATGACCCCCGTTATGGGCTCCAATCCTTCGACCGATGCGGTTACATTTTTATTGCTAATAAACTCTATATCTTCAATCTGATTGTAATTAAAGAGCAAACCTCGCTTGATCTCATGCGCAAATACAATGCCGGTAAATGCATCCGTTTTCGTTCCTATAATCTCTGAGTTCATGAAATTACCAGTTCTAATGCAGGCACCTACCAAACAGACAACAATAGCTATTCTGTCAAGTATCCATATGTAAGTCATTCCCTTCATCTTTCTTGCGAAAAGCCAAAGAACAATTAAAATACCTATTGCTCCACCATGGCTGGCAAGACCTCCTTCCCAAATCATGAAGATCTCCCAAGGATGGGTTAAGTAATGGATGGGATTGTAAAAAAGACAGTGTCCAAGTCTCGCTCCAAGAACTACTCCCACAACCATATACATGGTTAACTTTTCTACCTCCTTCTCATCTCTCCCGTCTTTTTTGAAGATGAAAAACATGACCTGTTGGCTTAAGATAAAGCCAAGGGCAAAAAGAAAACCGTACCATCTTGGAATATCCCATCCGGGAATCATATTAGGATTGACACTCCAAATGATGTAACTCAATAAAGTCATGTGATTAAAATGAGAATGTGATGGTTAATGACGCCTCCAGAAATAGGGCGTAAAGAGAATTAAAACGGTAAACAATTCCAAGCGTCCCAAAAGCATCAATCCGGAAAGGAACCATTTGGCTGAATCAGGCATATGGGCAAAGTTATCTATTGGTCCAACAGACCCAATACCAGGACCGATATTACCAAGGGTTGTAGCAACTGACCCTAAAGCTGTCTCGAAATCAACTCCCATCATTGCCACAATAATTGACCCCATAGCAAAAATGCTAATATAGATCATGACGAAAGCCAGAACATTAAAAGTGATGTCCTGATCAACTGCGATTTTATTTAATCTCACTGGCAGCACTGCTGTAGGGTGAATCTGCCGTTTGAATTCCAGAATACTATTCTTTACTAATACCACATGTCTAACAATCTTAACACCACCCGCCGTTGATCCCGCTGATCCACCAAAGAACATTAGAACGAAAAATATAACCGTAATAAATGGAGACCAGGCAGTGTAATCCGCCGTTATATATCCAGTGGTAGTTATAATCGAAACAACCTGGAATAGCCCATTCCTCAGAGCCTTCTCAAACGGACTATTTGAAATTATTAATATTCCTGAGGCGACTAACAACCCAATTGCAATACAGAAAAAAAAGTAGAAACGGAACTCCTCATTGTTAATTACTTTTTTAAACTCACCATGTAGAGCCAGATAGGTGATGGTGAAATTAGTCCCTGCAAGGAACATAAATAAGATAATGACATAGTGAGTATAAGGAGTCGAGAAATAAGCAATACTGGCATTCTTAGTAGAAAATCCACCTGTAGCCATGGTTGTAAGCGCATGATTAATAGCATTATAAAAATCCATTTCACCAGCCCAAAGCAAAAGTGTCTCTGCAACTGTTAAACCGATATAAATCAACCATAATCGTTTGGCTGTTTCCTTGATTCTAGGCTGAAGCTTATCGGGTGAAATCCCCGGAGCCTCTGCTACAAATAGTTGCAT
>JAJCYL010000310.1 GCA_029262955.1 Cytophagales bacterium
ACTTTTGTATCAATGTTGGCAACTACAGATGATTCGTCTTCGATATCTTTTAGTACTCCATTTTTTTCAAAGCAATAAATCAGATGTACAACGTACTCTTCTGATAGCGAGGAAGCGATGGCTGCTGCAATTGTGTCTGCATTTGTATTGAGTATTTGACCCTGATCGTCACAGGTTAATGGAGCAATTACCGGTAGCTGGTCATTCTTGAGTAAATTTTCCAAAACATTATTATTCACCTGGTCAATATCTCCAACCCATCCAAAGTCAATTCCGTCCTTTATGGGTCGCCGATGAGCTAAGATGAGATTAGCATCTGCACCACTTAGACCAATTGCTTTGTTGCCAAGAGCATTAAGAGATGCAACAATATTCTTGTTTATCAGCCCGCCATAGACCATGGTGACTAAGTCAATGGTGTCATCATCTGTGATTCTTCTGCCATTATGATAATTAGGTTTGATGCCCAACTTTTCTCCAATTTCTGTGGCAATTTTTCCGCCTCCATGAACGAGTATCTTTTTGGCGTCAATCCTGGAGAAATCACTAAGAAAGGATTTCAGAACAGACTTATTGTCTATCACGTTGCCGCCAATTTTAATAATGTAAAGGTCTTCTTTCATAATTAATTCATGGAAACCTCATTTTTCGCCATTAATATCCCCCAAATCCCCTTCAAAGGGGGAGTAGAGCTAGATAATTGTGACATAGGAGCAATATCATTATAAGAACACTCTCCCCTTGAGGGGAGATAAAGAGGGGTGTTATTATGAAAATGTTTATCCATTTCTCATTCCCTCAATCATTCGCTTCAAAACTGCCTGAGCACTAAACTCTCGATTTCCCGCCTGCTGTATCACTACAGAATTAGAACCATCCAATACACCATCGCTCACCACAAGATTTCTCCTTACCGGCAGACAATGCATGAATCTGGCGTTATTGGTTAAACTCATTTTCGTTTCATCTATGACCCATGACCTGTCTTCGGATAAGATCTTACCATAGGCTGAGTACGACGACCAGTTTTTGGCATAAATGAAATCCGCAGCCTCAAATGCTTTATTTTGGTTGTATTCGACATTCACATCCCCGATTATATCTTGAGATAATTCATATCCTTCCGGATGTGTAATAACAAATTCATAGTCCGTCTGATTGATCCACTGACTAAATGAATTAGGGACAGACTGTGGCAGAGCTTTCACATGTGGCGCCCAGCTCAATACGACTTTCGGTTTTTCTTTTTGTTTCAGCTCTTCGATTGTCACTAAATCCGCAAGACTTTGTAGTGGATGAAAAACCGCCGACTCAAGGCTAATGACAGGTCTTCCTGAATATTTGATGAATGAATTGATCATGTGGTCGGCATAATCCGCTTCTCGATTCGTTAAACCAGGGAAAGATCGTAATCCTATGATGTCACAATACTGTCCAATCACGGCTGCGGCTTCCTTTACATGTTCAGCTTTATCACCTTCCATAACTACTCCATCCTCCATTTCCAGTTTCCAACCTTCTGTTCCCACATTCATCACCATCACGTCCATCCCCAGGTTTTGAGCAGCTTTTTGGGTACTTAATCTGGTTCTTAGGCTGGGATTCATGAATATCAATCCCAGCGTAAGGCCTTTACCAAGCTCGCTGCTAGCCCTTGGTTGTTTTTTAATATTTAATGCTTCTTTTACTAACCCTAAGGGATCTGCGATGTCGTCAACTGATATAAACTGCTTCATTTTTGGATGCTAATACTGATTTTAATGAGTTAATGAAATAATTAATCTCTTCCTGACCAATTGAAAGAGGCGGCAATAACCTTAGCGTGTTTACCTGGAAAGCATTACCGGTAAATATTTTGTGCTCTTTTAGAAGCTGATTTCTCATATCTTTTACAGGAAAATCGAATTCAATACCTATCATCAATCCCTTTCCCCTTATTTCCTTGATCTCTTCTATTTTACTAAGCTCTTCTTTTAATGCCAGACCCATCTCAGCTGCGTTGTTCACTAAACCCTCTTTTTCAATCACATCCAAGACGGCAATGCCTGCTGCGCAGCCTATGTGGTTTCCTCCAAAAGTTGTTCCCAGGAGACCGTTAGGTGGTTCTATATGAGGGGCAACTGCTACTCCACCAATTGGAAACCCATTCCCCATTCCTTTTGCCATACAAATGAGATCAGGTTGAATTGACGAATATTGGTGTGCGAAAAATTTGCCTGATCTGCCATAGCCGGATTGCACTTCATCCAGGATGAGTAACGATCCGTTATCTCGGGTAATAATTGATAGTTGTTCAAGGTAGGACGTGTCTGCTTCATAAATACCGGCAATGCCCTGGATCCCCTCCACCAAAACTGCCGCAACATCTTGATCTAAAACCGCCTTTACAGCTTCAATGTCATTAAGTGGTACTCGCTCAATGATGCTGAGGTCGTTCATTTTTGTATAATAATTGACATTGTCAGTGGCAACTACTGCCAAGGCTGTTCGGCCATGAAATCCCCTTTCAAGACTGATGATTTTTCTACGACCTGTTGTACCAGCGGCAATTTTAAGGGCGGCTTCATTGGCTTCTGCTCCTGAATTGACCAGATATAATTGATAATCATTAAGACCGGAAACCTCACCCAGCCTGGTTGCCAATTGATCCTGTGGGGCATTTATCACCGAGTTAGAATAAAAAGGGAGCTCGTTGAGCTGCCGGGTTATCATCTCAATGTAGTGTGGATGCCCATGACCTATAGAGATCACTCCATGCCCACCGTAAAAGTCCATATAGCGATCTCCATTTCTGTCTATAACGTATGCACCTTCACCTTTTACAGGCTCTACCTCGAATAGGGGATATACATCAAATCTTTTCATTTTTCTTTATTAGTTAGTGCCACATTGAGCTTGTCGAAATGGGGACTTCGACAATCTCAGTCTGACATATTTTTTTATTCGGAGTCATTTAAAAAGCAATCGATTTTAATTTTAAGCCGGCGACTTCCTCAAAGCCAAACATCAGATTCATATTTTGAACTGCCTGTCCCGATGCGCCCTTTATTAGATTATCTATAACACTTATTGTCAATAATTTGCCATCAATTTTATCTACCTGTACCAACCCTTTGTTGGTTCCTACAACCTGTTTTAAATCAGGATTGTCCGGGGTCAGATGAGTGAAGGGATGATTTTCGTAATGCCTTTTAAAAATATCCCGAGCTTGCTCAGCTGTTAGATTGGAGTCCATATATATGGAAGCGAAAATCCCTCGAGTAAAATCGCCTCGAATTGGAACAAAATTGAGTTCTGGAGTTGACCCGCCTAATTTTAGGAGTGTTTGCTTGATTTCGCCTAAATGTTGATGACGGAAGGGTTTATAAACGGAGAGGTTATTGTTTCTCCAGCTAAAGTGGCTGGTTTCTGATAAAGACTGACCCGCACCCGTAGATCCGGTTATGGCGGTCACCTGGATGCTCTCATTCAACTGATTATTAGCAGCAAGTGGTAAAAGACCCAATTGTATACAGGTTGCAAAACATCCAGGATTAGACACTTTATTAGAGTTGATTATTTCGGCTCTGAAAGCTTCCGGCAGGCCATAAGTGAAATCATTTTGGTCCGACTTCAATCTGTAATCATGGCTCAAGTCAATGATTTTAGGATTACCAGGTAGCTGATTAGATTCGAGAAATGCTTTTGAAGCTCCGTGTCCGCGGCAAAGAAAGACAACATCAACTGTCGATAGCTCATTGGTAAAATTGAGGTCAAGATCGCCAATCAAATCCTTATGGATAGAAACAACGGGACTCCCGGTCTGACTTTCACTATGAACAAACTCAATCTTAGCATGAGGGTGATTAACCAGGATACGTAGTAATTCACCAGCCGTATAGCCAGCACCTCCTATAATGCCGACAGATATTTTATTGCTTGAGCTCATGATTATTTACCTGGTAAAAAATTTGATTTTGATTTCCGAAAACTTTCGAAAATCCTTTTACATCTTCTCCAGTCCATCCTTTATTCATCTCACCATAGGCGCCAAACTTACTACTCATCAAGTCATGTGCTGATTCAATACCTACCACATGGAAACGATACGGATTTAATTCCAAAATCACCTTTCCACTTACATTTCGCTGACTATTGAGTAGGAAGTTTTCTATATCTCTAAGTGCTGGTTCTAAGAATTGTCCTTCATGGACCAGATTTCCGTACCAGGGAGATAGCTGATCCTTCATTTGCAACTGCCACTTGGTGAGGGTGTGTTTTTCTAATGCATGATGGGCCTTAATTAGTAAAATTGGAGCAGCCGCCTCAAAACCAACTCGTCCTTTAATACCAATAATGGTATCTCCGACATGAACATCACGACCAATCGCATATTCTGATCCTAGATGGTTAAGCGCTTTTATAAGCTCAACAGGTTTCAGCTTTTCACCATTTAATCCTGTTGGTTCCCCGCGGGTGAATTCAATTTCGATTTGTGTGCTTTCACTTTGCTTCAAAGTAGAGGGAAATGCTTCTTCAGGAAGATATTGATCAGAAGTTAAGGTCTCGGCTCCTCCAACTGAAGTGCCCCATAGGCCTTTGTTAATTGAATATTTCGCTTTGTCCCAATTCATATCCACTCCCTGCTGTTTCAGAAATTCTATTTCTTCTTCACGTGACAGTTTTTGGTCTCTGATAGGTGTTATTATCTCGACGTCAGGGCAAATGGTTTGAAAAATCAGGTCAAATCGCACTTGATCATTACCTGCTCCAGTACTTCCGTGGGCCACATAATCAGCATTCAGATCTCTGGCAAATTTAGCGATTGCGAGGGCCTGAAAAACTCGTTCTGCACTGACCGAAAGTGGATAGGTGTTGTTTTTAAGGATATTGCCAAAAATCAGAAACCGAACGCAATCATTGTAGAAACTTTCCTCAACATTGATAGCCTTGAAACTAGCAACGCCCATTTCAATAGCTCTTTTTTCAACACTTATTAACTCTTCCTTATCAAAACCACCGGTGTTGACCAGAACCGCATGCACTTCCAATTCCCTTTCCTGAGAGAGATACTTCACACAATAGGAGGTGTCAAGACCGCCACTATAAGCCAGGACAACTGTTTTTTTCATATCGAAAATAGGTTTAAGACAGAATCTCTACCATGCTTAGTGAAGACTGCTCGTTTGATTTTGACCATTCGCTCATAGATTTTGGATTTCTTCAGAAAATTCCATTTTCGCGTTGTCCGGTTGTTTTTCGGATCATATTGCATGCCGGTACAGAGGCAGTTTTGAAACTTCTTACTCTTGAGAATCTTGTAATTCACACAGCTTTGACAACCCTGCCAAAAGCTGTCATCTGTAGTCAACTCTGAAAAAGTCACAGGGTAGTAGCCCAGGTCAGAGTTAATTTTCATCACAGCCAGGTTGGTAGTTAAACCGAAAATTTTGGATTGGGGAAATTTCTTCCTGGATAGCTTAAAAGCCGTCTCTTTAATCTTTTTGGCCAGACCCTGATGTCGGAATTTTGGATTGACAATGAGACCAGAATTGGCCACATATTTTCCATGACCCCAGGTTTCGATGTAGCAGAAGCCAGCCAGTTCACCTTGCTTGTCCAAAGCAATTATCGCTTTTCCTTCTTCAATTTTGGCACTGATGTATTCGGGACTTCGCCTGGCAATACCAGTGCCCCGTTGCGCTGCACTTTCCGCAATGGTCAGGCAGATCAACTCTACATATTTTAGATGTGACCCATTGGCCACTGAAATTTTAAATCCAGACATTGCAAATGTCGATGCTTGATGTTAAATATGAATAAAGAAGTTTAGGGTAATTGATTGCCACGTAGGCAATCGGTATATCTATAAGGCCAGCGGCCTCGCGGGGATCCTAACTGCTGCTGCCCTAAGGGCGGCAGATGCTGTGGGTGCTATGTATGCAGATAGTTTCATTTTTGCGAGCCCAAAGAAATACTAAATTTTCAATAGTTCAAAACTTACTTTTCACATTGGACCATTTTGATGACATTAGGTTTAATTATATTACCCTGTATTTCTCATCGCCCC
>JAJCYL010000311.1 GCA_029262955.1 Cytophagales bacterium
TTTCAATATTGTCCAAAGCAACACGGTTGTCCGGAACTTCGTCTAGGAAATCACTACATGCAGTACTATAAATTAAACTAATAACTATTAAGTACCTAAGAATTGTATTGGTTCGAAATTTCATTATGCCTGCCATCTACAATTAGAGTCCTATATTCAATGAGAATGTAATGATTTTTGGTTGCGGAAGGGCAACCCCACCAGATAGGAAAAATTCAGGATCCTGGCCATTTAATTTACTATCTGAATAGATTAGAGCGAGGTTTTGTCCCTCGGCAGAAATACTTGCACTTGAAACACCAAGACGCTCCAGCAATGAGGCCGGTAACCGATAAGACAAACGCACAGATTTCAGTCGTATATAATCTCCATCGGCAACTCTTTGATCACTTAAATTGAAAAGTGCAAAGGCTTGAGTAACATCGCTGTTGCCTACCAGTGATTGTCTGTCTAAAATCACGGGAATGTCTGTTAATTCCTCATCCCCGGGGACTACCCATCGGTTGACCAATTCGCCAGGTAGGGCATCAAAGTCATTGTATATACCGAAAATATTACTGTTTAAACGAATTTTGTAATCATACTTAAAAGACAAAAGAGCTGAGAAAGTGAAGTTTTTATAGGTGAATGTGTTGGTGAATCCACCGGCGCCTCTTGGCTCGGTTGGTCCTTCAAATACCAATAAATCTTCGAGGTCGGATCTGTCCTGTAGATCGAATTGAAATACTGTCTCATCACTGGCACCTAGAAATGTTGGTAACCCAATTTCATTTAATCCGGCAAAGCGGGTTGAGAACAAACTGGCCCGGGGTCTGCCTATGACAGCATCTCCTCCTTGACTTAAAACGTCTGTTAACCTTGGGCCGAAGTCAAGTTTAGTGATTTTGTCTTTAGTGTATCCAAAATTAAAATTTGTTTTCCAGGAAAAATCTTGAGTTTTAATGTTTGTTGTGGAAATAGTAATCTCGTAACCGTTTGCTTCCATATCCGCAAAATTTCCTGTTTTCAGACCTTGACCACCGATTCCACTTGTCTGCACTGTTCCTATTAAATCAAAGGCATTTCTTCTGAAATAATCGAATGTTCCGCTCAGTCGTCCGCTTTTGAGGCTAAAATCTATCCCAACATTCAATTCTCTTAACTTCTCCCAGGTTAATTCAGTATTAGTAAGATCTCGGATATTCAGAACAGGCTCAACATCAGATGGTCGGTTGGTCACATCAGCGGTCAGGTTTAATAAGGCACTGGCTCCAGGTGGTAAATTGCCAGACTTACCAAAAGTTCCTCGGATTTTCAAATAATCCAGGGGATCAAAAAGAGAGTTATTTTTGAAAAAGGACTCATTGTAAATATTCCAGGCACCACTCACATTCCAGGTTGGTAAAAACCGTGCGGCATTGCTTTCTCCCAATTGATTTGACCCATCGTAACGTGTTGTGAAATTGATTACATAACGTGAATCATAGGAATATCCACCGTTAAAAAAAACTCCAAAGAAGCGGTCACGTTCCTTTTGTATTGAAAAGAAATCAACATTTTGAGCGTTGAAGAATTCTATGATATTCGGATCAGTTACTACAACTCCGCCACTTTCGAATACCACACCAAGCCCTGTGGCACTAGTTGATGACCTGTTGGTAAAACGGATTTCTTCTCCTGCCAAAACATTAAACTCATGGATTTGATCAATATTGGTTGACCATTCGACACTAACCCGATTAAATAGGTTGAGCAGGTCATTTTGATCCACATATTTGAATCCGCCTTCAGGCAATACAACTTGAGGATTTAACCCCGGGTTATCAGGATCATTGAATAACAGGTTGTTTCCATTCTGAATAAATTGTGTACCGTTTGCTCTAAATGCCTCTGCCTGGTTAGAATCTTCATGAACACTATGATCTTGTTTAGTAGTGGCAAACCTCCCCTGAACAACACCTTTGACAGTCAGATTGGCTAGTGGTTTAACTTCAAAATCTGTTTGAGCGGACACATCAACCACTTGAATATCAATAAAGTTTAAGTCTAATTCTTCCAGAATATTGAAGGGAGCAAAGTTGCGTCTAAAAAATTCCAGTTCTCCATTTTGATCATAAGGCCTTATTGAGCGGGCTGTGTTTAGGGCGTAACTGAATGGATTAATGTCAAAATTCCGACTGAACCTGCCAGTGATAGGATCAAACTCACGACTTCTTGTACCTGGCACTTTTTGGTCTCTATAGCTTCCGGTTAGCTTTAACCCAAAGCTGAATTTCTCCGAGAGAAAGTAGGTATTTCGAGCTGTACCCGTAAATCTCTGGACTTTATCAGCAATAGTTTGACCTTCATCATTCAAATAACTTATGGAGTAATAACTATTTGATTTTTCATTGCCGGCCGAGAAACTGAGTGAATGCTGTTGTTGAAGTCCGAAATCCCTGAAAAGAACATCAAACCAGTCAGTGTTTGCATTTTCATATTGATTAAGAAACTCTTCATTGAGAGTTCCGCCCGGCCCCCAGGGTATTACTTTATTATTAATTTGATCAAACATTTTGCCTAAAACACCAAAATTCTGAGCTCTGACCGAAGTACTTACATCAATTATTCCTTTTTCAAATAATTCACGATAAATCTCAATTTCTTCTTTTGAATTTAGTAAATCAAATTGACTATAAGTTGGTCTTAATTTACCGGAATAGTTGGCGGTATAATTAACCCTGAGCTTACCACTTTTACCTCTTTTGGTGGTAATTACTATTACACCATTGGCGGCTCGGGCTCCATATATTGCAGTAGCCGAAGCATCTTTTAGAATTTGAAAAGATTCTATATCCTGTGGATTGAGGTTGGCAATTGAGGAGCTCAAAAGCGTACTTGCGTCTCCGGATATCAGGTCGTCTGTATTGACATTGGCAAGGTCTTCCAGAATGACACCGTCAACAACAAAGAGTGGTTGATTATTTCCATTAATGGAAGCATTGCCACGGATTCGAATCTTCGGTGCAGTACCAAAGGTCCCAGAGACATTGTCAACGCTTACTCCGGCGACACGCCCTTCTAAAGCACGACTGGCATCAGTCAACCCGGTTAGATTAACGTCAGACATCTTTACATTCTGAGATGATCCAGTAAAGAGTTTTCTATTTACCTCTTGGAAACCATTTACAATTACCTCGTCAAGAATCTCGGTTGATTCTTTAAGAACGATGTCCATCACTCCTGATCCATTCACAATTCGCTTCTCTGTTTCAAGTCCGATCATGTTGAAGGTCAGAACCTGCCCACTTTCAGCGTTTAAATTGAATTTTCCATCTATATCTGTAACGGTACCAGTTGTTGTTCCTTCGATAAGAATGGTTACACCAGGCAGAGGGCTATTGTTATCGTCGGATAC
>JAJCYL010000312.1 GCA_029262955.1 Cytophagales bacterium
TACTTTCAAAAGTGATGGAAATACCCGAACTATAATGTTTACGCTCCTGGTTGGGGCATTAATTGGATTTATTCAGAAATCCGGAGGGGTGAAGGGTTTTATCCGTCGGGTTAACAATTACCTGCAAAAAATTGAAGCCAAAAAAGCCGGAAACAACAGAATATTTATTCAGTTTCTGGCAAGTATTACAGGCCTTTTTATTTTCGTAGAAACCAACATTTCTATCCTAACCGTTGGCACACTCTATCGACCGGTATTTGATCAATTGAAGATCTCCCGTGAGAAGCTGGCCTACCTTGCAGACTCTACCTCATCCCCTGCCAGTATACTCATTCCATTCAATGCCTGGGGAGCCTTTATTATGAGTTTATTGATTGCCCAGGGCTTTGATCAACCATTAAATGCATTATTCTCTGCTTTCGTATTCAACTTTTACCCCATGTTGGCACTCGGTTTGGTGGCCTTTATCATAGTTACCGGTAAAGATTTCGGTCCCATGAAGAAAGCTGAAGACAGAGCCAGGAATGAAGGCAAGGTGATTGCAGATGGCTCCACTCCTATGATCTCAGATGATGTATTAATTATAGAGCCAGATGAGGCCATAACTCCAAAGGCACGGAATATGATCATCCCGATTGCGGTGATGGTCTTAATGATGCCCGCCATGCTCATTTATACAGGATGGAGCGGGATTGAAAATTTTGAGCAGGGTTTCTTCTCTATCATTTTTGATGCCATAGGTAATGGTTCCGGCTCTGAAGCTGTGCTCTATTCGGTTACCACTTCTCTTTTCGTAGCCTTTATCCTCTATTGGGTTACTGGAGTGGTAAGTCCAAAAGAAATGCTTGACCTCGGACTGAAAGGCATGTCGGGTATGTTAAATATGGCATTGTTAATGGTTTTTGCTTTTGCTATTGGAGACTTATGCGCTGAACTCGGAACTGGGCTTTACGTGGCAGATGTCACACGCAATTGGTTATCCCCAGCATTGGTACCTGCTGTCATCTTCATCACCAGTGGATTTATTGCGTTCTCTACCGGAACCTCATGGGGGACTTTTGCTATCATGATTGCAATCGCGGTACCCATGTCCGAATCCCTGGATACTAATGTGTATCTGGCCATCGCAGCAGCACTTGGCGGCGGAGTGTTTGGGGATCATTGTTCGCCCATCTCTGACACCACTATCATATCCTCAATGGCCTCAGCTTCGGACCATATCGACCATGTAAAAACCCAATTGCCCTATGCCCTGTTGACTGGAGGCATTACAATTATTCTCTATCTTATTTTAGGTGTGATAATGTAGGAATTACTCCATCAATTTAGGAGCGATTAGCTCATACTCAATCCAATATTTAGAAATGCTGTCAGATATGAATTGAAAGAGCTTCATATTGCTGTTATAGAACCTTCTATCAATGCCAATGGTATGAGTTGCCATGAGTCCAATATTTGGATTTGGTTGACCCGCAAACGAGGTGTAAACCAGCTCACAACCATCAAAGGCCTGTTTTAGTTTAATATAGTGCTGGAGCGCCGCATCCTTATCACTGCTAACTAATGGATAGCATAACAATCTCTTGTTCTCCTCACCCACCTCGGAATAATAAACATATTCTTTCCCTAAAAATGGATATTCCAATTTTCTGTAGATCCTGTCATCTTCAACTTCTTCTATGGTAGTTTCCTGGAATGAAATCCCGTCAAAGCTTTCCGGTATCAGTTCATTGACTAGATCATCCAATTGATCGCAAATCTCGGTAGCAGATTGTGCGATTAAAAGGAAATGGAATTGAAGGAAAAAAAGGGTTAACCAAAGCTTCATATTGATTAAAATCATGGCTATTGATTACAACGAATAATAACCTGCCTAATTGCGGTTATTCATTTCATCACGGATTTTCGCTGCCTTTTCATAGTCTTCTTTGGCAAGTGTTTCATCCAACATTTGTTGTAATCGCTCACTAGACAAGTCCTTTAACACTTCGGGAAAGCTCTTCTGAGATTTTTTGGTGGTTTTCTTCGTAGGTTTAATCTCTTCTTCCTCCGCCTCTTCCGTTAAAACAATACCCGCTTCAGAAAGAATTGCTTCATAAGTAGAAATATCAACCCCAAACCGCAAACCAATGGCGATAGCATCAGACGGTCGAGCATCTACTTCGATTTTCTTTATGCCATCGCTACAGATTATTTTGGCAAAGAAAACTCCCTCTTTTAAATCAGAAATAATTATTTCCTCCAGTGTAAAATTGAAACTGTAAGCAAAAGACTTGAAAAGGTCGTGAGTCATTGGACGATTGGGAACGATTTTCTCAATCTCAATGGCAATGGCCTGGGCCTCAAACATGCCAATAATGATTGGTAGTCTTCTGTTGCCTTCAACTTCGCCTAATACCAGCGCAAATGATCCTGACTGGGATTGACTAGATGAAAGTCCTAATATTTCTAATTTAATCTTATCCAAGTTACCCTATTTAGCGGCTTTTATGGCTTGTATGAGTTTTGGAACAACATCGAAAGCATCGCCAACAATACCATAATCGGCTGCTTTAAAAAAAGGTGCGTCCGCATCTTTGTTAATGACCACAATGAATTTCGAGGAATTCACCCCAGCAAGATGCTGAATTGCCCCTGAAATACCAACTGCAATATATAAAGTTGGTGCCACCTTAATACCAGTTTGTCCCACATGTTCGTGATGTGGTCTCCAATCCATATCAGAAACAGGTTTACTACATCCGGTTGCGGCTCCTAATTCAGCTGCTAATTCTTCAATCATCCCCCAATTTTCAGGCCCCTTGAGGCCCCTACCTCCAGAAACAACTATATCTGCCTCTGGCAACAATACCTGACCAGTGGCTTTTTCCTGCGAAGTGATAGTTACTCCAAAATCACTGTCATCAAAAGCCAAATCAATACTCTCCACTGAGGCGGCGGCCCCGTCTTCCTTTAATGGAACAGCGCCTTTCTTAAGAATTAATATCCTTTTACTTGCTTCCAGGATTGTATTGGCAAATGCTTTCCCAGTATAGATACTTCGCTTTACTTTGAATCCGGAACTTGTATCCGGCAAACCAACCACATTAGAGGCCAATGAAGCTGATGTCTTAATTGAGACTCTGGCTGCTACGGGATTGCCGATTGATGACTCAGCCATAACCAATGTATCTGATCCCTCACTCTCCATCACTTGTGCTATTCCTGCAGAATAAGCTCTAATAACCCCTTTGTCGAGGCGACTATCCGTTGAGTGTACAACTTTGGCTGCGCCATTGTTACCCAGGGTGGCCAGCTGATCTCCGTCGGCAGTGCCCATAACCAAAGCAACCACGTCCCCATCATTCATCGCCGAAGCATACGATACGGCCTCTCTCGAGGACTTCTTTATCTTACCTTCAGATTGCTCAACAAATACTAAAACTGACATTTTATGACTATTTAATTGATACGAATTACAAAACTTTTGCTTCTTCCTTAAGAAGTCTGACTAATTCACCCACATTATCTGAATCAATCATTTTTACTTCGCCTTTCTTTGGTGGTAGCTCATAGGATTCCGTTTTGGTGTTCGCATTATTTTCTGAAGGTTCCACTACACTAAGCGGTTTCGATCTTGCCATCATTATACCACGCATGTTTGGAATTTTCCATTCTGCAATTGGTTCCTGGCAACCAGCAATGAGGGGAAGGTCTACTTCCAAATATTCCTTGCCACCTTCTATCTCACGAGCCAACTTTGCTTTACCTCCTTCAATCTCTAATTTCATAACTGGCGACAGTGATGGAATTCCCAAAATCTCTCCTACCATTCCGTGCACCATACCGCCATTAAAATCTATTGACTCCCTACCCATCAGTATCAGGTCATAATTGCCTTCTTTAGCAACACTTGCAATTTGCGTCGCAACGAAAAATGAATCCAAGGCGGGCGTATTGACCCTGATAGCATCATCTGCTCCAATGGCCAGTGCCTTTCTTAAAGTAGGTTCCGTCTCTACCTCACCAACATTAAGTGCGGTAATAGTTCCTCCCTGTTGCTCTTTCAATTCAACGGCCCGGGCTAAAGCATAATCATCATAGGGTCCTATAACAAACTGCACTCCGGTCTTGTCAAATTCCAAATTATTATTTGAAAAGGCAATTTTGGATGTTGTGTCGGGAACGTGAGTAATACAAACTAAAATCTTCATTCAAACGATTGTTTAAAAAACGGAAGCACAAAATTATTCAGCTTTTCGGCTAAGCCAAGGTCGCCTGTGTTTTTCCTCTCAAAAAGTTTTTATAAAAACGTCTGAATGACAAATTGGTTTAAGACAGCTGGAGGGCTAACAGCCCCATACTATCAACCAGCTACGAAATAAAACCTTTATCTATGGGATGACTTGGTTAGATTTCCGTATTAAAATATGCTAAATATTTTCTTCACCGTCCAATTGAAGTAGACAAATGGATGGCGTCCCATTGAAAATGATATGACCTTGAGTAGAGTTGATCAGTTATTGGAGTTCCACAAGCAAGATCCAGATGATCCATTTCCGCTGTATGCACTCGCATTAGAGTATATTGATTCTGATCAACCCACGGCCAAATTGTATTTCGACAAACTCCTATTAAGGCACAAAGAATATTTACCAACGTACTATAAATCAGCCGAATTGTATATCGAAATAGGGAATACTCAAAAAGCCAAAACCTTATTGGAGGACGGGATAAAATTAGCTGAAAAGTTATCCGATCATAAAACAAAGGAAGAGCTCAAAAACGCACTTGCTAATCTGCTTTTCGCAGATGATTAGTTGCGACAGATTATTTATAGGCTTCAGGCCTGATATAAATCAGTTTTTTTGAGTCTGAAGGACACCTATATTGGTTCAATCATAATTGGACCATTATGGATGAGAACGATTACCTCGAAATTTTTGACGAGAGTTTATCCAGAGTTACAGTGCTGAACAAGGACTTCATCGGTAAATTTTATGATCATTTCCTCGCAAGCTCTGATGAAGTCAAAAAGAAGTTTGTTGGAACAGATTTCCAGGTACAAAAGCTACTTCTCCGACAATCATTATCTTACTTATTAGAATTCAGTAGTGGACTCAATGACACGAAGCATCTTAAAAAACTTGCAGTAAGCCATAGTAAATCTCAAATAGACGTCGCACCTGCACTCTATGACCTTTGGCTTGAGTCACTTATTACTACAGTTGCAGAATTCGACCCTGACTATGACAAAAAAGTAGAATTGGCATGGAAAGTCATCCTTGCCCCTGGGATTGAATACATGAAACATCACCATAACCAATAATGAATTATTTTGAACATGTTTCCAATCTGACAATCAACCATGGTCATGCCGCTCTATTGGGAGTATATGGAAATATGTCATTAGCCGCATTACTCTTCGCTTCTAAACTGTTGTTTAAACCGAATCGCTGGCACTGGCAGCTCACATATAAAGCAGAAATGTCATTAAGATCGATGCTACTCCGGATTTACAATTCGGAGTCATGGCTTACGTTTAGAATGCTTTCGGATTACAAATCCGAAAGAGCAACTATTGTAAAAATGTTCATTAAAGCTTTTTTTTGTTGCAGCTTGAGTACATTTTAGAAAAACTATTCATAAATAATCATTTCACATAATGAAGAATAAAAAAATACCGATTATCATAAGCATTGTCTTATTTGTGGGTGCTGTTGGATTTCAAATTGCCGATAACAGCTTGCATTTGCTCCAAAGCCCGGGAGCCAAAATTGAGAACTATCAAAAAAGTGATTATGGGTTAAATAGCAATTATGTTGATAGCTTAAAACCATTTCCAGATCTTAAGAAAGGTGAACGCAGTCCATTTGATTTGTATAAATACGCCGGTAAAAGTAATTCATCATTTTTGAGTCCGGATTTGCCCATGAGCTGGAACGAATGGGTGAGATTTCATGAGGATCAAAAACCAAAGCTCATGGCCGATATTAAGAATTACATGAGTAGTCGTCACAACTTCTCTAATGAAGCGATTCCTGGAGCATTCATGTCGGGAGGTAGAAAGGCTATTATGATGGGCCCTATTTCAAAACTGCCATCTGGAGTTAATTCATATGAAGAATTAGCTAATCTTTCACCTGAAGAAATAAAAAAAAGAGGATTATTCCCCTACACACCTCTTGCTCATCCATTGCATTCTACTGCACATATGGTGTTTCCGGATCAGTGGTTGTATGCTCACCCAGAACATCGAAGAATAGATGTTGATCATGATATTCCCGATCAATATTTACCGGAGTTTCCACCTCCTATGTTCTTAACGACACACAAAGAATATGGTGATATTACCAACGGACGAGAAGTCACCCTTGGTAATTATTTTGAAATGTTTAATGGTTTGCTTTCTCCTGAACAACTTGAAGGACTGAAAGAATTATTGAAGCCAACACCCACTACATTCTTTAATCATACAACACACCGAGTCACCCTCGAACCAAGTGCAGGAGTTTCATGTTTCTCATGTCATACAAATGGACATACCAATGGAGCTTTCGAACTTGCTCCAGATACCCGTCCACACCTGGCACGGCTACGAGTTGGAACACCTTCCATGAGGGGTAACTACAATCTTATGCAACTGGCTTCCAAGCGATCCATCAGGAGTATGGATCATTTTGCTGAGGTTGAAGAATATTTCGAGGGAGATCCCGGAATTCAACAGGCTATCGGTCCCAGGTCGCAACAAAGGTCTGTTACCAACAGAATGGGCGACTTCAATGCAATTTTGGATTTTCCTCCTGCACCCAAACTCGGTCCACTTGATAAGCTGATTCCAACTTTGGCCACTGAGCAAGAATTACAAGGAGAAAAGCTATTCCATGGAAAGGCGCAATGTGCCACTTGCCACAGTGGGCCTGCTTTTGTTGACGACTACTTGCATGACCTAAAAGTGGAAAGGTTCTACAAAGGAAGACCAGAGGGCCCGATAAAAACATTTCCTTTAAGGGGGATTAAAGATTCTCCTCCCTATCTTCATGACGGAAGGTTGATGACCTTACATGACGCTGTTGAATTCTTTAATCTCATCCTGGAATTAAAGCTCAACAGGGAAGAAAAAGATGATCTGGTAGCTTATATGTTGTGCTTATAAGATTGATCTCGGTACCCCATGTAGTTTTTGATTGGTAATCGACACTCCTCCGAATTTACAATCCGGAGTCATGGCTTTCGTTTAGAATGCTTTCGGATTACAAATCCGAAAGAGCAATTATGCGCCTGGATTTATTCCTACTACAAGCTTATTTGTAAGGAAGTAACTATCGATTGACCGTTTTCCACATCTTCGCAGAGTTGTGTTAAGGTTTTTGAGCTAAGTAATTCCTTGGTTTTCTCTTTTACATTTTTGTATTCGAAATGAATTGGACACGGTTTTTTTTCTGAGCAAGCTTTCAGGCCAATTCCACAACGATCAAAAACGTCCAAACCATCAGTTATTTCAACAATTCTCATCAGTTTAAATTTAAATTATCTGGGGGTTTGCTTAAAGAAAAACCACGATTTGGCCCTTTGGTTGATGAAAGAATTTTATGCTTAACCAAATTCTGTAGGATTTACTTAAAAATGAATGGGGATGTTTTGTGAACCAGCATGTTTTTTGACCCAACTGCAGTTTTATCCTTAGAATGAAGAGGATATATAAGATCGCTATGAATGGTGAAGTATCGCTAGCCCTTAGCGTTGTACTAATTGGCAGCATAAATCACCGAACCATCTCGAATAGTGAACTTCACATTGGATAGTGACTTTATATCTTTAGAGGGGTCTCCTTGAAAAACCACTAAATCAGCCGCTGATCCAATTGAAATTGTGCCGGAGTTTTGCCCTCCAAAATATTGTCCCGGGGTTGAGGTCAATGAGGCCAGTATTTGAAGAAAACTCATACCCGCAGCTTCCATCAACAAATACTCCTCAGTTGGGTCATAGTCGACTGCTCCAAGATCTGTACCGAAAAGGACCGCACCTCCCGCATCTAACCAGGAACGCAATTGACTGATTGCAGTACGTACCATCATCTCCTGTGTTGATTTGCGATCATGTCTTAGAAATGATTTCCAAAGAGTTAACGTGGGTGTAAGTGCCACACTCTTTCCTTTCATTGCTCCAATTATTGTTGTATCCCATGACCCTGAGGCGGGGGTTGTGTGAGCAATTATATCAACACCTCCTGTAATGGCCGCCAAAACATCTTGATTTGAATTGGGATGAGCAAAAACAGGTTTGCCCGATTTATGTACCATAGAAACAACTTTTGGAATAGCATCAATCAATGATGGCGGATTTGGTAAGGAAGAAGGCTGTAGATGCAATTTGATTCCATCGACACCTGCTGCAATTAAATTTTCTGCATTTGATCTAGCCTGAACAGAATCCATTACCTCCGGAGTATCAAAGGTCATGAACCCCATGATTCTATAAACCAACTCCGCGGGATTGGCACCTGCGGCAATTAGAGGCTCACCTGTTGATAATATTTTTGGGCCCTTCACTTCCCCGGACTCAATTCGACTTCGAAGGATTTTGGTATTTCGCCATTCAGAGCCAAGGTCAAAAACACTTGTAAATCCATACATGGTAAGCATATCCCGCAATTGGCTTTCAACTTCAGTTGCCGGAATGGACGCTACATTTGCCCATTTTCTTTCAAAAAAATGAGCGTGACTATTCCAAAAACCAGCTGAAATGGTCATTCCTGTACAATCGAGTGTTTCTATTCCCGAGGGAATGCTCGTCTCGCCCTTCCTGCCAACTGAAACTATTCTACCATGTCGAACCAAGATTATGCCCTCATATATTGGATCGCTGTTAGGACTGGTATAAACGGTTCCTCCCACAAGGGCTAATTCATCGGTTGAAGTGACTGCTGTCTGAGCCCCGAGTTGAACGTGCAATAAAAAAGCACACAGCAGGAAGAAGCATCTTTTTAATGAATGACCAATGTAAGTGCTGCCAGAATCAGAATTCATCAGATAATAGTCTACCAGATCTTAATTCTGTCCTTTGATGGCAAAAACAGGCTGTCAAGCTCAGTCACATTAAAGGCTTCATAAAATGCAGGAATATTTCTTACTATTCCATTAACTCGAAACTCAGCCGGTGAATGCGGGTCTGAGTTTACCTGAACCCTCAGCGATTCTTCTCTCGATTTTTTACGCCATGCCTGTGCATAGCCAATAAATACTCTCTGCTTCGCCGTAATTCCATCAAGTACCGGACCCTCTTCACCGTTTAGTGACATTTCGTAGGCTTTGAGTGCAATGGATAGACCACCAAGATCACCAATGTTTTCTCCTAAGGTGAAGGTGCCATTGACATTCAAATCATCAAATACCCGGTAGCCATTAAATTGGGCAATAAGTGCGGCTGTTCGTTCATCAAAGCTTGATCTGTCCTCATCAGTCCACCAGTTTCTCATTTGCCCATCCCCATCAAACTGGCTGCCACTGTCGTCAAATCCGTGACCAATTTCATGGCCAATCACTGCTCCAATAGCGCCGTAATTAACGGCATCCTCAACAGTCAAATCAAAATAGGGAGGTTGTAAAATTGCTGCGGGAAAAACAATTTCATTTAATGTGGGATTGTAATAGGCATTTACGGTTTGGGGGCTCATTCCCCATTCATGTTTTTGTATTGGGCCTTTTAATTTTGAGACGCTTCGGTTATACTCGGTAATATCGGCTCTCTTCTTATTACCCATAATATCATCCGCTTTAATCTCCAATCCGGAATAGTCTTTCCAAATATCGGGGTAACCAATTTTTGGGGTGAATTTGCTCAACTTATCCAGGGCCTGAATTTTGGTTGAATCGCTCATCCAATCAAGTTCTTTAATACTAGTCCGATAGGCTTCAATTAAATTAGCTACCAATTGGTCCATTCTTCTCTTCGCTTCCGCAGGAAAATGTCTTTCAACATAGACTTTACCAACTACTTCACCCAGATTGCTATTTACTACTGAAACTGCTCTTCTCCATTGAGGCCGTTGTTCTTGACGGCCATAAAGGGTTTTACCATAGAATTCAAAATTCTGATCGTCAATGGCCTGGTTCAAATAAGGATCGAATGCATTTAGGACCATCCACTTTAAGTACTGCTTCCAAATAGCCAGATTTGTACTCGAAAAAATCCGGTCAAAAGCCTTACAATAGTCAACCATTCCAATGATAACTTCAGGCATATCAGCTACACCGGATTCATCCAAAAAATCTTTCCAGGAAAAACTCGGCATTAAATAGCTCAGACTATCAACAGGATACTTATTATAAAGATTGGCTGGATTACGAGTATCTTCTTTCCGCATATTGATGGAAGCCATTTTTGTTTCGAGAGCGATAATATTATCTGCTGCCCGAGAGGCATCATCCAATCCCGCCAACTCAAACATAGCGGCAATATGTGATTTATACTTTTGACGTATTTCAATGGATTTGTCATCCTGTTTAGAATAATACTCCATATCTGGAAGCCCCAAACCAGATTGAAAGTAGTAGAGCCCATATTTGGAAGGCTCTTTTAAGTCAGGAAAAATGCCATAAGAAAAAGGAACATCTGTGTACTGGATGGTTCGACCAAAATGCCGGGCCAACTCTTTATAGTTACTTATCGCATCAATGTCTTCGAATTCATCCTGCAGGGGCTGGACACCTAACTCATTTCTTTTGTCCATGTCCATAAAGGACTTGTATAAATCACCAACCATTTGTTCGTTGGAACCCGTTTCAAACTTACCGGATGCCGACTCCTCTATGATTTTTTTAACGTTTTCCTCCGCCTCTTCATGAACAATAAAATCGACGCCATAACTGCTTTTATCTGCTGGAATCTCTGTTTCGTTCAACCATTTTCCATTAACAAATTGATGGAAATCATCGCCGGGATTTACCGTGGAATCCATGTTCTCAAAATAAATGCCGCTTAATAGAGGTTTATTTGCCTTTTCAGGAGTAGTCGTACAACTGGCAACAGCTGTAGTGAGTAGCAAGAGAATAAGTGTATTAACCTTTGTCATAGTGAGTTTTTTTTGACCAAAAATTAAACTAATAAATTGTAGTCTTATTTCTAAGAACTACTGGCGACAGCCGCCAATAATTAATAAACCTAATTATCCGTTACATAAATATTCTCTGTAAGATAAAAAGGACGACCGGTATTTGTTATGCCATTGATCTCAATTTGATAATTTCCGGTGTCATCTGATGTGAAAAATTCCAATTCTTTAATTTCACCATCCTTTAAAGTAATACTGTGATTCCAGTAAAGTGTGTTCCGATAATCAGGTATTCTTTTCAAATTGGCATTATCCGAACTGTAGTCTGGTGAATAAAATTCTCTGCTGCTTTGCAGGCTATGGTAAACTTTTTCAATCATATAATCTGGCAAATCCTGCTGATCAAAATCTCCATTGTAAGTAGAAAAATTTACAATTCCGTTGAGCCTGGTACTTCCAATGAAATAATAGTCATCCATTACTTCTATTTTCTTAATTTTTAAAGGGTCGAAGTTCAGCATAACATCAGTATCCAATATGGGTATGCCGTCAATCGTTGTAAAAGCATTCACAGGAAACATTTTCTTTTCCTTTACGACATAAAACCCATTTTGTCTGTTATTCTGCCTAATCAAGGCCGATCTGATGTACTCCAGAAAAAGATCTTGAACGGTTTCAAACCGAGTGTAATCATCCAGTAAATACAAATAATCAGGCTTTCCGAAAAAATTTGTTTCCGGATTATCAATTATCGGTAAGTCCCCATTAATGCGACTGAAATCTCTGTACACCTGGGATAATTGAATATTAACATTTAATTCTTCAAGAATGTCCTTCGATTTAGGAGAAAAACTAATTGGGTATGCTGTATTGTTTCTGGCTTTAAGATCAAATGGCGAATAAACATCAACCTGTTCGGTAACCAGGCTATCGTACAAACTAAAAAAATGAACTTTATCATTGCTTACATTGAATGGAACTTCAAAATGGAAGGAGCCGTCTGAATCAATTCCAGAAGAATTCATAACTGAAGCTGTACCAATGAAGTCAACAAGTATTGACTTCGGCAGTTGTTTTTCACCATTTTTGCTTAACGATCCCGACAAGATGGGGCCCCTTAGTTCTGCGGGATATTTAATCTGAATATCTCCATCTTGAATGATGTTCTTCCAATCGAATCTTCTCCAGCCATGAGTTAATATAAGAAGGTCTATCTGCTCCGCTCTATGGGTATTATTAGAATCGAAATAAACGTCTAAATCTTCTATTTTCCCCTTAATGTCCGAAGTCAGCAAAAGGTTTGAAATTATATTCTCGTTCGCCGGGATGTGTTCACTATTGTGAAAAACAGAAACAGAAAGTTGGCCAGCTTCACTACCTTCCAAGTCACTTGAATTCAGCGTTAAGCGTACTTTGTCTCTCTTTCCATATTCCTGTTTTGGAAGGTTAAGACTAATTGAATTTTGTTTAGGATATTTAAAAATGAGTCTTTCCGCCATAGGCTCGAATTGGTCATTCAAAATGGTTATATGCGTTATACCTGGAGTTATGTCTTTGGCAAGAAGCTCCATTTTCTGTTCCACATCGAGATTTAAAGATTTCATTCTAATGATTTTACCTCGTGTATGTATAACAACCAAGAATGTACTTTGGGCAGTATTTTTTGATTGAAAATTAAGATCGAAATTATTCCCCTGATTAGTTACCTTAATGACAACACCCGATTCCTCTACTTTAGGAAGATTGTATTTTTGAATCACCGTATCTACGGCAACCCATGCATTATAAGTTTTGCCTTTTTTCGGAAGGAAGTCAAATGAGCCAAACCCGGAATCCGAAGTAGTGAACTTAGCTACCTCATTCTCTTCATCGTCATACACCAAGCCAGCAAATACTACTCCCGAACCATCGCCATCTGAAACCTTAACTGCAACTTTGCTTTTTAGTCCAAACACTAAACTCCCGCCTTCCGGAAAAAACTGAACGAAGGTGGTATCCTTAATCTTTGATAGTTCATCTATCGATGCCGAGGCCGATGGGTTGACCACACCAATTGACTTTTGAAATACATAATCAACATCAAAATTTTTCATCCAATTGGTATAGGCTCTCAATGTGAAATAGCCTGATGGAATATCTGGTGAAACAAATATTTGACCATTTCCGACACCATCAGTCATTTTGATTCTTACTTGTTTAACAGGTTGGCCTGAATTATCCAAAAGTTCAATATTTAAAACCCGAGACAAACTATTTGGTATATGGAGCATGGCATCAACCACATATGCGCTCATCCAAATGGTCTCTCCAGTAATGTATATAGGCCTATCTGTATGTATGTATACTTTTTCCTGGTGTAGCCCAGAAACCTGACGTTCAAATTTTCCACTTAGATCTTGGGGCTGAATCTGTCCCAACAAGGTTACGGTTTGCAAAACCAGAGCAGTCGAGAATAACCTTACTATTATGGTTCTAAGTATGCTACTCATCCCAAAATTCCGGTTCTTCCAAATCGCCACCACTTAAAGTACAATCAGCGCATATAGGAGCTACAAGCAAAGCTCCAATTGGTACCGGGAATTCCATCTGGAAAACAAAATCGAAAAATAACAAGTCCTCTTCTAGTCTCCCCAAGAGTACCTGTTCATAATCTGTACCAAAATCTGCTTTCATAAGAATTTCTACATCCAAACAAACACCGCCCACCCTTAATTGCTCACTGACTTCTAAATTGCCAACAAAGATTCTTTTCTCAAGATATCCTGAGGCTGAAAAATAACCCAATACCGTCTCTCCGGAGTCGTCAATATTTGTAATGTTAGATAAGGGTTTAGCCGGTTGACGGTCGAATAAGCTCCCTAATTCTTCATTTGATTCTTTGAGGCTCTCCCAAAATGTATGCTCATTTTTGTCAATGGTAAATTGCTTAACCAACAAGCTGTATCTAAGTGAAAAACGTTGATCTCCAGACATAAAACCCAAAGGATGGCTTGACAGAATATTCTCTGTCAGGTTTTCTGTAGTTGCGATATTTATTCCACTTGATTTTGCCTCTTTCCAACAGGTATGAAGAGGTGGTTCCAGAATAAGTGTGATGCTATCATTTCCAAGG
>JAJCYL010000313.1 GCA_029262955.1 Cytophagales bacterium
CTGGGGTTTAAACCCCAGGCAATTAAGCAATTAAAAGCAATTGGGAACAGAAACAGTTAGTTTTAAAAATTATTCTGTTTCTTCGGTTCAACTGGAATAAATGGCCTTTTTAAAAATTTGGATCCATGCCGTTTGGGCAACCAAATACCGGGAGCCCTTTTTACAAAAGGATATTCGAAAAATATTATATGATCACATCAAGGAAAACTGTCGGAACAAAAACATCTATTTAGATTCCATTGGTGGTTATACCGATCATGTCCATTGTTTGATATCTCTGAAGGCCGATCAGAGCATTGCCCAGGTAATGCAATTAATCAAAGGAGAATCAGCTTATTGGATTAATAAGACTGACCTAATGACTGCAAAATTTGCCTGGCAGACTGAATATTATGCCATATCGGTCAGTGAATCGCAACTCAAGCGAGTTCGAAAGTACATCAATAATCAAGAAGCTCATCATAAGGAAAAATCTTTCCAGGATGAATATAAAGAGCTGTTGAATACTATGGCCACATAATTGCTACGGGTTTAAACCCGTGGCAATTATGTGGCAATTTTTTGGCAATTCAATTCCATCAGACATCAAGGTGAAAACTAATTGGCAGCGTCATTTGTACATTAACGTTTTTTCCGTCTTTTTTGCCAGGTTTCCAATTTTGGAAGCTTTCAATCACTCTAACACTTTCCTCATCACAGCCAGCTCCAATTCCTTCCGTAACTGATACATCAGTTACTTTTCCTTCCTTGGTAACTGTAAATTGTACATAAACCTTGCCTTCAATTCCAGCCTCTCTTGCTTTAGTCGGATATAACAGATGTGAGGCTACATAGCTATAGAGGCCTTGAATTCCTCCTTCAGGTTCAGGAATCACATCAGCGACGAGAAATACCTCCTCATTGAGCATTTTTATTTCATTAATCTCCTCAGGAGTTGTTTCACAACTAATTATCATGAATAGCACAAGGGCTACTGGTAAAGTGGCATACATTTTATAACTATGGGTCTTTCTGTTTTTCTTGTTGAGCATTTTAATTCTTTTTAATGTGAAAGATTTATTGAAATAGTTCTCCATGGAAAGTCCTTTTGATTCAATAGCATTGAGTGCCAACATTGAATTGTATAGTTGGTGATTGTCGGGGGCTGAATGTTGGTCTGCAAGATATTCAAGGTTTAATGCGGAGGCGCTTTTGTAGTAGTGCACCATAGGATTAAACCAGAAGAGTATTTTTAGTAATTCAAAATAGAGTAGGTCAAATGTATGTTTACCCCTGACGTGAACTAATTCATGTTGAAGGATAATTTGTTCTTCATGGATACTTAGTTTCTTGGACTCATCCCAAAAGATATAATTCATGAAAGAGGAGGGAGCCAATTCTCCCTTAACAGGCACTAATTTGTAACCATCTTGATCCACGATAATAGCAGTATTAATCGCATTGTTGACCATAACAATTTCTCTTATTAATCGCACAAATAGCAATGCGCTAACCAGAAGGTATACCACCACTATTAATTGCCAAAATGATGGTGAGATAGCACTGTTTGGAATAGCTTTTCCAGCTGAAATCTCATTTAATATGACTGAATAAAGTTGTGTGCTCTCAGAAAATTGAAAATGAAGTGAGGGTAGTATTAATGCTAGGAATGACGTTAAAATTAGATAAAAGCGCTTGAACTGATGGCAAGTTTCATGTTTTAATAGGAAATGATAGTAAAGAAAGAATACAGCAAAAACTATTGTCGATTCAAGAAGATAATTAGTCATTATCGCCCTCCTTTCTTTCCTTTTTCACTTCCGAAAGTAGTTGGTCAAGGTCTTCAATATCTAACTGATTATCCTTAGCGAAGAATGAAACCAGATTCTGAAACGATCCTTCGAAATAGCTACCGACGAAATTCTTCAGGTAGAATCGGGTGTATTCTTCTTTTGATACAAGAGGATAATATTGATGTGTTTTACCAAACGCTTTAAATCCTACAAACTCTTTCTTTACCAGGATTCGAATAATTGTCGATACGGTATTGTAAGCAGGTTTGGGTTCCGGTAATTTATCAAGCAAGTCATTGACGAAACCTTTCTTCATCACCCATAAAACTTGCATGATTTGCTCTTCGGCTTTTGTGAGTTCTTTCATTTTCTAAGTATCTGTTACAAATATAACTACAAAAATAGTTATTAAACTAATAATATAGTTATAAAACTAATAAATTAGTTATAAACAGACCATGGAGCCACTTAAACCACTTAATTGACCTTATTTCTTCAGCAACTATTCTCTTCTTAATTCGCTTTTGGCAATTTCGATATCAAGGTATCTTTGGACTAAACAAATGGCGTTGTTTTACATTGTATGAACTAACCTATTCAATATACACTTATAATGACCTTCCTAATCATTTTGGTTTCATTGGCGCTCTTATTACAAGTGGGCTTGTTCTTTATTATTCGAGCGAAGAAGAAAAAGATGAAAGAGGGAGTGATGAGCAGGTACAATATTAAATCTTCCGCTGACGCCTGGCGATTAATCAATGACCTGTCCATTCCTGAGGAAGACCGAGATGAAATCGAGAAACTTTATAAAGGCGAAGGCAGGGATGAATTATGATTTAAGATCTAAAATATAAGACCTATGATATGGGGATCTAATTTTGGGTAAAAGAAAAGCTCAGAATGTTAGCTCCCATCTTGAGCGCTTTTTGTCGCA
>JAJCYL010000314.1 GCA_029262955.1 Cytophagales bacterium
CACTGCAGGTGCGATTATTGGTGGAGCTTACTTTGGAGATAAGCTCTCCCCTCTTTCAGATACCACGAATATTGCATCTATCGCAACCGAGGTGAATTTGTATGAGCACATCCGCTCCATGATGTATACAACTTTGCCCTCAGCAATCATAGCGGCCGCAATATATTTCGTGTTAGGTTTTATATATCCTCCATTGGGCAGCGATACCCAAACACCGGAGACTTTGGCTGTGCTTGATGGCATTGACTCCATCTTTAATTTCAATATCGTGCTCCTAATACCACCGATCATCGTTCTCTATGGGTCGATTCGAAAGATGCCAACATTGCCTGTATTGTTTACGTCCTCAATGGTCGCTTGTTTAATGGCGCTGATATTTCAATCATTTGCCTTTAGTGAGGTCGTTAGGGCAATTCATACCGGGTTTGATGTTCAGGCAGCAACCGGAATCGATAACATTCAAGACAAGTTACTGGTCTTATTTAATCGAGGTGGTATGTACGAACTCAACGAAGCCATAATGTTCACCTTTATGGTCTTTGTATTCATCGGTGCCCTTGACCTTATTGATGCCATGCCCGCAATCGTAACCAGAACCTTTAGCTTTATTAAAACCAGATCTGGAGTAATTCTATCTTCCTTGCTAGCCAGTGCTTTTACCAACGCTGCCACCTCAAATCAAAGCGCCGTAAGTTTTATTGTTGGAGATGCTTTCAAATCCCAGTATGACAAATTTGGCATACCCAGAAAAGTACTGTCGAGGTCAATAGAAGATTATGGAACCATGGTTGAAAGCATCATCCCATGGACAGCCACTACGGTATTTATGACTGCCACGCTCGGTGTTGCTTTTACTGACTATTGGCACTGGCAATTGATGTCTTTGATTAATTTGGTAGTTGCACCGCTCCTGGCTATAACAGGTATTGGATGTTTCTACAATGAGAAAAAAGAAAATGGCCAAAGTTCATAAACTTAAGACACAGCTAGTTCATGATGGGAAAAATCAGCATCCAAATGGAGCTGTAGTGCCCCCAATTTTCCAAAATTCACTTTTCACATTTGATAGTTGGGAAAGTATCGACGACGCTTTCAATGACCGGGCTAATAGCTTTATCTACACAAGAGGTAATAATCCCACCGTCAAATTAGTTGAAGAGAAACTGGCAACAATTGCCCAGGGAGAAAAGGCCAAATTATTTCCTTCCGGAATGGGTGCGATATCCGCCGCCATATTGTCGTTTGTCAAACAAGGCAGTCATATTGTGGCTGTTAAAAATATTTATGGGCCCGCCAACAATCTCATTCTATCTTATCTCAAACCGAAATTCGGAATTGAGGTAACTTTCGTGGATGGCTCATCCGTAGCTGACTTTGAAAATGCCATTGAAGATAATACTGATCTCATTTATCTGGAAAGCCCGTCATCAGTAATCTTTGCTTTACAGGACATTGAGGCTGTCACCCATTTAGCCAAATCCAGAAACATCGGAACCATCATTGACAATACCTGGGCTACTCCAGTTTATCAAAAACCTCTAACTATGGGAGTTGACCTGGAAATGCATTCATGCTCCAAGTACATCGGTGGACATAGCGATGTTGTTGGAGGCGTTTTAATCGGTTCTGAGGAACGGATCAATGACATATTCAGGCAGGAATTTGAGTGGATTGGTGCCAAGCCTGCACCATTTGAGGCCTGGCTCCTACTTAGAAGTTTGCGAACCCTCGACATTCGGTTGAAGCAACACCAGTCAAGTGCCCTGGAGATTGCCAGTTTCCTGGAGCAGCATCCTAAAATTAAAAAAGTTTATTATCCTGGATTGGACAGTTTTCCTCAAAAGAAGCTGGCCCAAAAACAAATGACCGGATTTACCGGACTGATGAGTTTTAGTCTGATAACCACAGACTTAGAGGAGGTCAAAAGTTTTTTTAATGGGTTGAAACTCTTTCAAATTGGCGTGAGTTGGGGAGGTCATGAGAGCTTGATATATGCCCCGGCAATTAGCTACTTAAAGGAGCTTAGTCCTGAACAATTTGATGGCATGGGCATATCTGTAGGGGACATGCGAATTTCAGTTGGTCTAGAAGACACCGATGATTTAATAAATGATTTGGAACTGGGGTTGAATAAGATCCGCTAATGCTATCTAGGGTTTAACCAGCCAGATCTTAATTTACCTTGATCCTTACTCGACCTTGAATCAATTGTTGCTACATAATCCAAACTTTTGGTAAAGGTTATTTTTCTTATTCTCTTCTCGCCCCACATTTTCACCACCTCAATTTCAATTTCATCACCTGGTTTATATTCTGAGACAGTACCCAAAATGTCTGAATTCTGATTCAGAACTACATCTCCAATTCTAAGGATTATATCCTCTTTTTCAATTCCGGCATTATACAATGGCCCGTCTACCTTAGCATTTGTAGCCAACTGCCAGCCTTGCGTTGTATAGGTTAGACTGTTTCCGAGGTAAGGCTTGTTGCCTCCTTCATTTCTGAAGTTCACACCCATATTCTTAAAAAGCTGTTCATAATCAGGGAGCGTACTGTTAAAAATGTACTTATTGAAAAATTCTGACGCAAACTTCTGTCCTGCATAATCACCCAATACCATCTGCAAATCACGAACTGTATACGGGATTTCTTCTTTACCATATTTTTCCCAGGTCAATTTCATATATCCATCTAGATCTAAACCTGAACCATTTGTCCTCAAAGACAGATCTAATGCTAAAGCGAGTGCATTCCCATAGGTATAGTAAGAAATAAAGGTGTTACTTCTGTTTATTGGATCAACCGAGGTGGCGGCATCAACAAATGGTGCCTGGTAGCTCATCTCTATCGGATCAAAATATTTGCTCCCTGGAGAGTTCATCACAAATGCGGCAGCTCCTGCGGCGGTGCTTAGGTAATTCTCATTTGACAGCAGCCCTGC
>JAJCYL010000315.1 GCA_029262955.1 Cytophagales bacterium
AAGGCAACATCTGGATATTAGGTCAAGGCAAATTAGCCTTCGATGCAGATTTTAATTTGGTTGAGGATGAAAGTACTTCTGGCTATTTAAGCAGACTGAATTCAAGTAATACCATAGACCTGACAATCGAATTCAAGGAAATTACTTTCTCCACCGCAGATGACCTGGTTATTAATGAAGGCGGTGATCAGCTTTACTTTAACTTCAATGGCGGCGTATGGACACTCAGCACCTCGGATACGTCTTTGCCAACAGCTCCAATGATTAGCGAGAATTTGTACGGTTTGTCTTTGGACCCAACTACAGGCAATCTCATAGGTACCGAGGCACCAGATTTTTCTTCTGGTGGTAATTTGATATTCTATGATGCTTCCGGAACTGCAATCAAAACTGTAACTGTGGGCATAGCACCTAATGGCGTGGTTTACAAGAATTAAGAGCTCAATCCTTTCAAGGGGCCAACAGCGACAACCAGTCACCCTCATCCTCGTTGCAGGAGGACGAGATCGGGAGGCACCAGCTCCCAGCTCTTTCGGATTTGTAATCCGATAGTCTAAAAGAATAAACCCTGCTCTTTCGGATTTGTAATCCGAAAGTCTCAAAGGATAAATTTCAATGTAAAATTTGAAACAATTCCTGTAAATACTTCAAACGTGAGTTATGATGCACGAGATCGAGATTTAAAGCTCGACAACTAATCTATCCATTCAAATAGGTACTCTTCATCATACTCCAAATCAAATTTTTTTAATAGCGCAATATATTCCTCTCTGAAATTAGATTTCCTATGGTGTTCTCTTTGCTTAGAGATGTATCCGATCACATTGCCAATTTGAGAATGCGAGTAGGAAAATGCACCATAGCCATTTTGCCATGAAAATTTCGAATGCAACCACTTACTGTCATTTACAAACTTTGACGATCCGGCTTTCACATCTCTGACTAAATCAGAGATAGCAATATTCGGCTTTAACCCGATTAGAATATGTACATGATCCGGCATGCAATAAATGGCCAATAACTTTTGTCCTCTATTAGAAATTATTCCCGTAATATATTTTTGCAGATCCACTCTGTACTTTTCCAATATTAGATTTTGCCTACCTTGAACTGTAAATACAATATGAATGTAGACTTGAGAATAGGTATTTGCCATGGGTCGCTCCTCTGGAGCTAATATATAACGTTTTTGTTTCTATAGACGGTTCGTCCCTACGGGACTTTCATAAATAATCGGCATTTCGCTCCAATTTAGCACCGTAGCATAATTTGATTGTGGCAATAGCTGGATATTTAGCACCGTAGGTGCAAACAGTGTATAGTCATATCGAGGTTGATATCCGGGAATGAGATTGGGTCGCTCCTCTGGAGCTATTTTATAACGTTTTTGCTTCTATAGACGGTTCGTCCCTTCGGGACTTTCATTACTATTCGGCAGTTCGCTCCAATTTAGCACCGTAGCATAATATGATTGTGGCAATACCTGGATATTTAGCACCGTAGTGCAAACAGTGTATAGCACGATAATATAGCCTGCTAATAGCGCTGTAAGTGCGAC
This sequence comes from Cytophagales bacterium, assembly GCA_029262955.1. Taxonomy (GTDB): domain Bacteria; phylum Bacteroidota; class Bacteroidia; order Cytophagales; family Cyclobacteriaceae; genus JAJCYL01. Next base: position 1,559 of record JAJCYL010000315.1, read on the forward strand.
CTGCATAGTTGTCTAACCTTCAGTGGGTTATTCAGATTTCAAATCTGAAGATGCTATAGAGCTGAACATCTAATCTATCATTTCAAATAGACCCCAGCCCTTTAGGATTTGCAATCCGAAAGCCTCAAATAATCATAACGAGGTTGAAATCCGGGAATAAATTTTCAGATTGCATATTTGAAAATGCTACAGTTTCATTTTGTGAAACCCCATTTGGGGAGATAAATTTCAATGTAAAATCTGAAACAATTCCTGTAAATACTTCAAACGTGAGTTATAACGAATACGTGAACTTTCACTTAAAATCCAGCCAGCATAAGTAAATCTCTTGCAAACGAGGACGAGATCGTGGTCTTTTTCTACCTTGCTGCAACGAGGACGAAGTAAAAGAGGAGGCATTTATGGATTTGGTGATTGTCAGGTACGAGTTTTATATGATCAAATGGCCTCATTTCGGAGGCTCCTAAACATCTTAATGATCTGAGAATCCGTTTAAATGCAAATGTTGGCCACAGGACAACTTCAACTACCATCACTCAGAAGGCACCTGCCATTCCTGGCGGTTTTTACCTTCATAGCCATTGCGCTATTTTCCCAGCATTTGATCTTCAATAGTGTTGAAGGCACATTCTTTTCAAAGACCAAAATACTCTTATCCCAGATCTTAGTTTTTAATCTCTACGCACTGCTAATTCCTGTATTTATTCATCTGGCTAAACAGTATCCGCTTTCATCTCAAAGACTCCTTTCAAACCTGGCCGTTCATATACTAACCAGTATTGTGACATCTGCCCTTCACCTATTGCTTTCCCAGATTATTTATCATTTGCTGTGGGAAATGGTAGACGAAACGTTTTATAGTAAACTCACGCTTCTGTTTAAACGATGGTTATACGTCGAGATATTAATATACTGGGTCATTATTATTGTCACCAATAGCAAGAAGGCAATTGACAAAAAAGATACAGCTCCTACAACCCAAAAATTTGCAGTCAAGCATAAAGGTCGAACCATATTTCTTGATCTTAACGAGGTCAACTGGCTACAAGCATATGATGCCTATGTGAAGGTATACACAGATCAAAAGGTCTATCTGAAACGAAGTAAAATCAGCGAAATTGAAAAGCATCTCCCTCAAAGTCAATTTCAAAGAATACATCGTTCATCAATTGTTAATATCTCTAAGATCAAAGCGATGGAGCCCTATTCCAACGGAGAACAATTCATCATTTTAGAAAGTGATGAAAAACTAAAACTAAGCAGGAGTTACAAGGGAAAGTTGGACCAACTCATTCCTTCAAATCTGATAAGATCGCCAATACGCTAACACTTCACCAAGTTTTTTGCACAATCTGCGTGATAACTCAATGGCTAACTCTATTCCTCTAATCTCCCCACGTAGTATTGGGGAAACAAACAAATTAGAGAATGAAGCGGAAATTATTAAGAATCTCTTTATGGGTTATCGGGACGCTATTCACCATTACATTGACAGGTTTTATATGGTTGAGTGTAAAGTTTAACACCCATCAGGTAACTGATAACATTTATATGATTTCTTCACCAACTGGTGCAAATCTGACTGTTTATAAAAGCGATCAGGGCCTTTTCGTAGTAGATACCCAATTGAAAGTTCTCAACTTTTTCATTAAACGTCACATTAATAATATTTCCAAACAGCCAATTAAATACATAGTAAATACGCATTGGCACCCGGATCATAACGGTGGTAATGCCAAACTTGGTGAAAATGCCGTGATTATAGGACACGAAAATTTAAAGAAAAGAATGCAGTCAGCACAAAAAGGATATGGTCTGACAAAACCAGGGAGTAGTCATGACTTCAAACCCAGAAAAGCTGAAGACCTGCCAACTAAATTATTTACAGATACATTGATCATTTCGTTTAATAATGAAGACATCAATATTTTCCATGTTCCCAATTCGCACACTGATACAGATGCGGTAGTCTACTTCAAAAAATCCAATGTCCTGTGTGTTGGCGACTTAGTTTGGAAAGACAAATTCCCCTATGTAGATAATTTCAATGAAGGAAGCGTTCTTGGTTTAAACAAGGCGTTAAGCACCTTGATAGCAATCACCAATTCAAACACCAAAGTAATCTCGGGCCATAGTGATATAAGCTCTAGAAATGACATGATTGAAACCAATCAGATGATTAGCAAATCCATAGACTTTGTGCAAAGCAGGATTTCGAAAAATCTAAGCTTAACTCAAATCCAGGAAGAAGGACTGTCTTCTGATATGCAAAGTTGGGCCAGTGATTTGGTTCCTGAGAAGAATTGGATTGAGATGGTTTATAAGAGCCTTAACTAATGCTACTCAAAATTTATTCTCGAGATTATTTAACAGAGAAGAGAGTAGGGAGCTTCACAGATAACAACTCTGAGTTTATCTCTGTGATCTCTGAGTTACAATTTTTATCAGCTAATACTGTGGAATTCCTTCGAAACGATTGAAGAATCTGCCTAAGAGATTGTAACCATCCCTTTAATCTCCAATGATTAAAGGTTGAACATTTAATTTTTATTCTTTGGCAGCTCTATTGCCTTAGATTTATGGTACTCCCAAAATGACCGATCATATACCCGTCCACCCGTGTGATCAAATTTACGGTATATTTTATAACGCTGGGATGCTGGAATGCACCATTTATCATTTTCATCACACGCAAAGTATTTTAGACTCAACTCCAAAGGTTCGTCAATAGCCCAATTTTCAACATTCACCAAAAATTCTCTCGGATCTATGTCGCTTGGTTGTTCAACTTTAGGTCCGAGGCCTCTGGCTGGATTAACTTGGATATTTTCATTTTCCTCTATCTCGTAACGAACAGGATCTGCCAGGTTATTCCAATGGACATGATGGATAGGGTCTAAATGAAAGCCCAAATAGATCTGACCTTTTCCTTGCACTAAAAGTGACTCATTAACCTCTGCCCTTAATTTTACATAGTATTTTGTGGCCACTGGCTCCGGCTCAATAATTACCGGAAACATGATCTCATCCACTTCAATTTTTGAAACAATTCCTTCATATTTGGTGCTCTTACCAATTACATCCGGTAGACCAAGCGATTCTACAGAAGTGACCTTACTTACCTTACCTACTAAATTTTCAAGCTTTTTTCTCAATTCATTACCATCACTCCAATCTTTCATGTAAGCCACTTTGCCATCCGGATCGAATAGAAACTCCGAATTAGAAAGGCCGCCGAAAGCCTGAGTAACTTCATCTGTCATTGGATCCGTGAGCCAGGATACCTTAGTCTGGAGTAATCTTTTTGCTTCTTCAACATGAGACAGTCGCTCTTCGATGGTATAAGGCTTGATGTAACCATTGTTTTCAGGATGAGCCAGATTCTTATACAGGTAGTAAAAATTAACCCCCTTGCTGCTATAATCACGGTGAACTGCCTCTATCTTCGGGTATGTTCTGAAAAATACGGGGCAGGTTAGACAGCCGTTGACAATCACCGTGTATTGCCCTTTGAGTAAACTATTGATAGCAACCATTTTACCTTCCGTATCATAAACCGACAAGTCATCTGATAATTGGTCTCCAATGGACAAACCGGAAGCTTCTTCTAAAGTGGCTCTACGATTTTGGGCTTTGATCTCCAAAAACGAATCCACAATTAACATAATAAGCAAGACTGTTGTGATAAAGCGCATATTGTAAAAATAGAATTTTGCTGATAATAGTTCATCCCTATTCCAACAGTTAGTAACCTTTTGACTTATCCCGGGTATCCAATAGTAGGAATAGATTCTCTCTGAATGTCTTATTAATAATCAATAACACAGGTCATGCTCAAAAACTACATGAAAGTTGCCTGGCGCAGGCTCAAAAAACAAAAACTATATTCCATTATTAATATTTTAGGCCTGACTGTTGGCCTATCGAGCTTCTTACTGATTTACCTCTATCTCTACGATGAATTAACTTATGACCAGTTTCATGAAGAACATGAAAAGATTTATCGATTTAGCTACACGCGAAATTGGGACAATGGGGAAGTTGGGCCAATGGCCACATCCGGTGCGACCTGGGGTCCACGCTATAAGGAACTAATACCAGAAGTGGAGGATTTCGTCAGATTAACCCATTCAGGGTATCCTGGGTATGTTAATCGAGAGAATGGCATTAATGCTTTTATGGAGCCAAAGTTTTATTGGGTTGATGGCAACTTTTTCGAAGTTTTCAATTTCCCCCTAAAATCAGGTGACAAGGAAACCGTATTTTCCAAAGTTAATAATGTAGTATTATCGGAAGCTGCAGCCACAAAATACTTTGGCAAGGAGAATCCAATTGGACAGGTTATGGAGTTCAATCATAATATTGGAAAAATCAAACTGACTGTCTCCGCGGTGATGTTTGATGCACCGGGCAATTCCCACCTACAGCCGGAATTCCTTGGAAATATTCAACAATATCATCAACAAGCCTTACAAACCTGGCAATGGGATATGTTGAGCCAGAATGGAGACGCTTTTATTATTTCTTATCTCAAATTGTCCACCCCGGATGCTCTTTCAAAGATTAAGGAGGATTGGGCAAAATTTATTCCCGAGGTGTTAGCTAACTCAGCCAATGACCCCGCAGAGGAATATAATGAGGCCAAATTCACAGCATTGGCAGATATGCATTTTGAACCAGAGATGAAATGGGAAATATTCGCTCCAGCCGACAAAGCCTACATACCAATTTTTACCATAACTGCTCTTCTGGTATTAATTATTGCATGCATCAATTTTATGAACCT
>JAJCYL010000316.1 GCA_029262955.1 Cytophagales bacterium
ACAAAGGAATATCGCCGATATTTGTTGGTTTGCCGTTTAAAGCTGATACTATGGAGATGGTTTCAAGTGGCATATTATGGTAGAGTTTGAATAGCCGAATTAATAATGGTCACTAAAAAAGTTGGTTGGTAAAATCCCAAATAAAACACCGCTACTATCACACCGAGCTGTACAAGAGACTCACCTACCCTGGCATTTTTTGATTGGGGTACATGTTTGCTGCTATCCTCGCTAAAGATCATGGGTAGCAATCTGCTTCCCATGCCGTAAATGATGAATAGCAGTAGTATAAAGGATAAACCGAGTAGCCACCACCTTTCTGATTCGAAAATTGATTGAAAGACCATGAACTCACTGATAAACATTCCTGAAGGAGGCAGGGCAATAATTGAAAGAAACCCTGTCAGCAAAACCAAACCACCAACCGGATTTACCCTGAGATAATCCTTAATATCAATATCCAGTTTGCTTCCAAAGACATTGTGCAATTGTCCGATCTGAAAAAAGATAGAAGATTTAATTAATGAGTGCAGAACCAGGTGTAAGATTGCAGCGAAGTAACCAATACCGCCACTGGCAAAAGCCAACATCGCTAGTGCCGCATGTTCCATACTCGAATAGGCCAGAAGTCTTTTAATGTTTCTTACTTTCAACATATAAACCGCAGAAAAGAAAAGTGAGATAACCGCAGTTATGATGATCACATGATTCATCCATTGATGAATTTCTGTCTGAGAAAATGCCTCATAAAAGCGGTAAATAGACACAAAACCTGCATTAACCAGCACACTGGAAAGCTTCGCTCCAACCGGGGAAGGCGATACATCCTTTGCATCGATGTCCACATTGAACATAGGTACCAATCCCATTTTGACGCTGAATCCGGTCAGGATAAATAGAAAGCAGGCTTTCGTCCAAATGGGGTCTAATAATGAGGCAACCGCTTTAATGGAATCAAAAGAAAAATCAAATGACCGGGCTTCTTGAGTGGCAATGCCCAGGAACAGCACTCCGGCAAAGGCTATAGCAATGGCCACAGAACAAACAAACAGGTATTTCCAGGTAGCTTCCATGGAAGTTTCATTCCTGTCATGTTGTATCAGTAACGCTGCGGCCAGGGTGGTTAATTCTATCATGGCCCATAAGACGCCAAAATGAGCGGACAACAAAACACCAACAATAGCGGTGTTGAAAAGTATAGTCCCGAAATTGTGTGTATTTACAAACGAAATGGGCACCTCCCCTCTTACAGTATAGCTTGTATAATGCAGAGCTGATATGAAGGTAACCAACGCAAGGATGATCAGAAATATAATACTCAAACTATCCGCCCTGAAATATAGAGCTTGTATCTCTCCGAGATGCCTGAATTCATAGATAATGAGATAAAGAATTAGCAGAGAATGTCCCATCACCAACAAATGATTAATATTTCTGTTCTTGACTACAAATGCAGCCGCAGCCATTAGAAAAGAGGTGATAAAAAACGTAATAATCATACTAGTCTTTTAGTTGAGTAAGTTTGTCCACATGTGCTTCATCGAAATATTGTTGCACCTTGTTGAAGAACATCCCCATGATCAATACCGAAGTAAAAATATCCAGGAGGATGGCGGCATTGACGAACATGGGCATTTCGGAACCAAGAGCTAATGACAATAGAAAAATTCCGTTTTCTATTACCAGGAAACTGATTAAATGGCTAATAATGTCTTTATGGTTAACTGCTATATAAAAACCTATAGCCATAGCCGACATAGCAGCAGTGAAATATTTTATCTCTAACTGTTCGTCATGAAAAGCATGGGCCATTGTAAAGCTGGAGATCACTACAACAGTGGCAACTACAATTGAGGCATTTCCAGAAAGCAGGCCCTTGTAATTCCTTCTTAATTTGCCACGATTGGCCAGGCGATTAAGGAAGACAGGGACGAATATTCCTTTAAAAAAAAGTGTTTCTACCAAGATCAGAGAGAGATGGGGCACATCAATATGTTGCAACTCAAGTAAAGCCACTACAAATAATATCAGTCCTTGTAAAGCGAGAATGAAAATGTATTGTTTAATGATTTCATTCTTGGCCAGATAAAGCAGGGTTACGATAAAAATGATGATGAGAAAATTGACCATACCCTTTCTTATTAAATGCTATTGTTAATGATCATAACCACAAAAATTAATAGGATTGCCACAGCCGAAAGATTAATAATATACTGTGGGTTATAGTGCATTTTATTCCTAGCCCTGAATGACTCGAATAGTCCAATACTATAGGCGAACCCGATTTGAGTGATAAGGTACAATGGCATAGTAATTGGCAAACCCCATTCTGAATGAACCACACAATTAGCCATAAGAGCACCATAAATGGCAAATTTTAGTGCATTGCCTATCTGGATAAGGGCCAGGTCAAAACCACTGTGATCTAATACCATTACCTCGTGAACCATGGTCAATTCAAGATGAGTTTTCGGGTCGTCTACCGGCAATCTGCTATTCTCAACCAGGCAGATCTGACCAATAAGATACACGGCCAAAAAAGCGATCATAAAAGAAAAGTAGGAGGTGTAATGCAGGTTAGAGAATATTTCCTGGAAGGAATCATAACCTGTAAACATGGCTATTGAACCAATCAGGATGAAAAAAGCCGGCTCAATGAGTAAGCTGTAGAACGCCTCCCTATTAGCCCCCATACCTTCAAAACCGCTGCCAGTATCCAGTGCAGCAATAATCAGCATGAATCTACCTAGTGCCAAAATGTAGGCGAAATACACAAAATCCCCATCGAATGAAATGATACCCTCAAAGTTTTCGAAAGGCACAACCAGCGTAGCCGCAATGAGTGCAGCCAGGTAAACTGGTATAGCGAATTGAAATACAATTGAAGTATTATGGCTAAAAACACTTCCTTTCTTCAATAGTCTTATTGCATCCTTGATTGGTTGTATGATGGAAGGCCCCTTTCTGCCACTGTAAAAAGCTTTGGTTTTTCCAATAATTCCTGGAAAAAATAAGGCAGTTAGTATAATTAAGATCAGAGGCACCATGTCAAATGAGATTGAAATACGTGATTAGTCCGATAATTATCATAAAGGCTATGGGGTATAGCAGATAGTGATGAATACTCCCAGTCTGGGCCATTCCAGCATTGGGCAAATTATCCTTCAACCAGTTTGCGGGGCCGGTAACCAGGCTTTCAATTTTATCTTCTGTTAGCGCCTCGAAACCTTTGTTTGAAGGAAATATCTCTTCTTCCTTAAACCCCTCATATTTAGTGCTATAAGTAACTGCCGGTTGTACAATGTGTCTCAAATTGTCAGCATAAGAAACACTGGTATATTGATGCTTAAAATCTCCTGCCGTATACCCACAACCCCAGGTTGGTCCGGTGCTAACTTTTACATTTCTCAACCGGATGTATCTAATGGCTATAATAAAGACCACCAGAAAAATAAATATGAGATTGATAAGGCCCACTTTCGAAAGTGTCGCCAGGGTAGTCGCATAAATGGGCTGAATACCCGGGTCCATAAAATTGAATTCTCCCTGAATACTGCTCACCAGGTTGAAGAAAGGTCCCGGGACAAATCCAATAAACAGGATCATTAATACCGCCATACCACCTGGAATGATCATGCTTAAAGGTCTTTCAGAAATGGGTGCAGGGTTCGATTGCCTCCGTGTTCCTAAAAATGTTATGCCAAAAGCCTTTGTAAAAGCGAATAACGCTAAACCCCCAATCAATGCAAGGCTTACAATGGTCACGACTGAAACCAGGGCATTGGAATATCCAGCATGTGAGAGATTCTGGAAAATACCATTGTACAATAGGAATTCAGAAATAAAACCATTGAATGGTGGAATACCACAAATAGATATGGCGCTTATTAGAAATAGCAGCCCGGTATAAGGCATTTCTTTTAACAACCCTCCTAAACTCTGAATATTCCTGGTGTGTGTGGCTTGGTAGACACTTCCCGCCGAGTAAAACAAAGTTGATTTAAATAAGGAGTGATTTAGTACATGTAACAATCCGGCTCCCAAGCCAAACATCATCAAAGCGGGACTTTCGATATGCTTTCCAATAATGGCGGTACTGATACAAATTCCAATAATGCCGATATTCTCGATGGAGGAATAGGCCAACATTTTCTTTAGGTCTTTTTGCAGAATAGCCATGATAATTCCCATTAGACCAGTTACTATGGATATGGCCAGCAGGGTGAGACCTATCTCAAGAAAATTTGATTGAACCTGACTAAGCAATCTCAGGATACCATAAATTCCCATTTTGATCATTACTCCAGACATGATGCCAGAAACATGTGAGGGAGCAGCCGGGTGTGCATGCGGTAGCCAACTATGCAGGGGAATGAAGCCAGCTTTCAGTCCAAAGCCTACAAAGAAAATGAGGAAGAGCCAAAAGTTGTTATGCGTTGCAAAATAGGTGGTTGCACTGTCAAATGATAAGACGCCGGTACTTTGATCAAGGATAAAGAATCCAACCAGTAGAAATCCAAATCCAAGGTGCATCTGAATAAGATAATTGATACCGGTTTTAAGCACATTCTCCTTATTCCCCTCAAAGATCACCAGGAGAAAAGAGCTTAACGACATCAATTCCCAAACCAATAAAAACGGCAATCCTGATCTAAACATAGTGACCTGTAACATTGCCGCATGTAACCAAATCAAACTGAAGTAGTGCAACGATATGGTTGCACTGCTTTTCTCTTTATAATAAGGTTTCAGATAACCCTTGGCATAAATGGTACCAGTTAATACTGTGAAATTGATTATCAGGATAAAATAAGCGGAGAGCTTATCTATTATGAGTTGTAGTGACCCATTCCAAAACTCATTTAGGAATGTTTTTACTATTACCTCTGAATTTGTTAAAGCCGCAATTGCCCACGAAGAAGTAATGGTAATCAGGATTGCTATTATGAATGCAGTAAACCAATATTTGGCTTCTTTTGGCACAAGGAAGATTCCCGCCGACAATAAAAGTGCTACCTGAAAAATGACAATATCCATCGGATCAATGATTGAATTAGGTCAAAAGTGTTGGTAGAATCTGTAGGAAATCTGAACCTCCTAATTATTTGTAAAACTTGTCCCCAAAAGGGCATTCTTGTCTATAGG
>JAJCYL010000317.1 GCA_029262955.1 Cytophagales bacterium
TGTGAAACCCAGGGCCGCACCTGTATTCAATCCACTGGAAGTTATTCTGGGGTTTTTAGAAAATGCAAAATGAGCCCTATAAATTAAGGCCATTGCATCCAATAAGAACAATTTTTTTTCGGGTTTGCTCATTGGTGGTAAAGGTAGGGGAATAATAAATTATGAGTTAGGAATTATGCACTAAGCATGGGTGAAATATTTTCTAAATCAGCGCTTCATATTATCAATTTCGCAAATGATCTTGATCATCAAATTGTGAAGCATAATAAATGTGTTTTGAAGCACATTTTAGCTTTCTTTGAATCTCAAAATTCAGGCAATCACTAACATGAGAAAGAAAGTCGTCGCAGGCAATTGGAAAATGAACAGCACTATAGATGAGGCCAAGAAATTGACTTCGGAGGTCGTTGGTATTTTATCTAAAGAAAAACAAAACGATGCCGTTGTGGTTTTATGCCCCCCATATCCTTATTTGGGCATGACCAGAAGAGATATAGGGGATAGTCAAATCTCGGTAGGTGCACAAAATTGTCATGAGGCCGATTCCGGTGCATATACAGGTGAAGTATCTACGACTATGGTAAAAGGTATGGGTGCCGAATATGTAATCATTGGTCACAGCGAGCGTCGTGAGTATTTCAATGAAAGTGATGAACTGCTGGCAAAAAAAGTATCCAAGGTATTAGCTGCCGACTTGATCCCCATATTCTGTTGTGGAGAATCGTTAGAGATTCGTGAATCTGGAAATCATTTAGATTTTGTAAAGCAGCAATTAACCCAAGGGATTTTTCACCTCAATGCTACTGAGATGGAAAAGTTGATCATTGCCTATGAACCCATTTGGGCCATTGGCACGGGCAAAACGGCGAGTTCAGATCAGGCCCAAGAAATGCACAAGGAGCTAAGGGATCATTTGGCAACGAAATTTGGTGATGAGATTGCGGAGCAAACACCCATTTTATATGGTGGAAGCGTTAAGCCTGCCAATGCAGTTGAGATTTTTGGCCAACCTGATGTTGACGGCGGATTGGTTGGGGGAGCCTCACTTAATTCCAGAGATTTTGCTGATATTGTCAAAGCGATCTAAGATCACGCAAAGACGCTAAGGCGCTAAAAACAAGTAAACCACCATCAGAATTGGATGCCATGGCTGAGAATGAACTTTCTAAAATCATTGTTAATTCATGTTTCAAAATACACTCAGAACTGGGACCTGGATTATTCGAGTCAGTCTATGAAGAGATTCTTAATTATGAACTAATAAAAGAAGGCCTCAAAGTTGAAAGACAAAAAGCAATTCCAGTCATATGGGAAGATGTGCATATGGAACAGGGGTTTAGAGCTGACTTAATTATTAATCGAAAGGTATTAATTGAAATCAAATCTGTAGAATCCATAGCTCCAGTTCATCAAAAACAAGTATTAACTTACTTAAGGTTAACTGACATAAAACTGGGTTTACTGGTTAACTTCAATGATAAATTGATAAAAAACGGCATTCAACGCATTGTAAATAATCTTTGATGCAAGATCTTCACTTAAGATTTAATCCAATTTTTTGGCGACTTTGCGACTTAGCGTGAAATAATATGAAGCGAATTCTAATGTTTGGCTGGGAATATCCCCCTCAAATTTCAGGTGGTTTGGGCATAGCTACCCATGAGCTATTGGCTGGTCTTTCCGCTCAAAAAGCCGAGGTTAGATTTGTCTTGCCATCATTCAGGAGTAAACTCCCAAAAACTAAATGGGAGATCATAGATGCCAGTAGGGTGAAGGTCAAAACCGGTGAGTTGATTGAAGAGGAATACTGGGAGAAGATCACATATATTGAAATAGGGAGCATGCTGATGCCATATATTTCGAATGTTGATTACAAAAAGCTTCAAGAGAAAAAGACTTCCGGTATTACTAAGAAGATAAAAGTTCTTAGAGAATCTTACGAGTTCGAAGGAGGATACGGTGATAGTTTGATGGAGGAAGTTACCCGGATGACCATAGTAGCTACAGAACTGGCCACTTCCAAAGAATTCGATGTTGTTCATGGCCATGATTGGATGACTTATCCTGCCTCTTTGACTGCAGGGGCAAAAGCGAATAAGCCTGTGGTCTTACATGTACATTCCACAGAGTTTGAGCGCTCTTTTCCTAATATTGGGCAAGACATCTATGAATTAGAGAGGAAGAGTTTTGAAAATGCTGATCATTTGATCGCTGTCAGTAATCTCACCAAACAGATTATAATTGAACATTATCAAATAGACGCTAAGAAAGTATCAGTTGTTCATAACTCCTTCTCGTCACAATTTGCGAATGTCACGCAAAAGAAGAGGGACACTTCAAAATTTAGAACTGTTACTTTTTTGGGACGATTGGCCAGACAGAAGGCACCATCGCTCTTTATTGATGTTGCAAAGACCCTCAGCGATCGAGACGCCAACTATCGATTTGTCATGGCGGGTGAAGGGTATCTTTTGGATGGTCTTAAAGAGAAGGTCCATCAACTCAATCTGCAGGACAAGTTTAGTTTTCCCGGTTTTCTATCCCCTCAGAAAGTCAAAGCTCTTTTCGCAAAATCGGATGCCTTTTTATTACCGGCCAGTGCAGAGCCATTTGGTATGGTTGCTTTGGAAGCGGCTGCATCCGGTTTACCCGTGTTTATATCAAATCAAACAGGTGCTAAAGAGGTATTACCTTCTGTTATTTCCTTTGAGTGCTGGGAAACTTACAAAATGGCTATTGCCATTGATGATTTGTTAAATCATTCAAAAGAGGCCAGAGTATACGCGAATAAGCTCCATAAAGAAGCAACTAAAACTAGCTGGGTAAAAGCAGCCAGTAAATTTTTAAAAATTTATGAGAACCTCTGAAGAAGATCAATTATCGGCATTCCGTTAGAATAGCATCTGTTATTTTTTTTAGTCCAAGCTCAAGCCTGGATCTCGGGCATGCCAGGTTTAAACGAATATAACCTTTCGCGTTTGATACAAACATATTTCCTCCTTCAAGCAGTACTCCCGCATTATTAGCGAAAAACAATGTTAAGTTTTCCACATGCGATAAATAAGCATCGACATTTATCCAGGCAAGATAGGTGGAGTCAGGGACCCTGAACCTGGCTTGCGGAAGATATTCCCTTAGGTAATCACTTAAAAATTTGAAGTTGTCATCAAGGTAATCCGATAGCTCTTCTAACCATTCACCACCAGATGAATAGGCTGCCTGTGCAGCAGCTATACTCAATGGGTTATCCATGGCAATTTGCTTTTTATTCCATAGTGACCGCAGCTCTTCATTCGGAATGATAACGTTCGCAAACATAAAACCTGCCAAATTAAAGGTCTTGCTAGGTGACATACAGGTAATAATCTTTTCTGAGCCGGGAAACAGCTTCTCAAGGGGGGTAAATGACTTTCCCTTCCGTAATAGGTCACAATGAATCTCATCCGAGATAATTGTTACGTCATTTTTAAAACAAATTTCCGCTAACTCCTTAAGTTCCGATTCTTTCCAGACTCGACCGGTCGGATTATGGGGATTGCACAGTATACAAAGCTTCACTTTAGCATCCTGGGTCTTATTATCAATATCCTCAAAATCCATGTAGAACTCCTCTTCCTTGCAAATTAGATTTGATAAGACCAATTCCCTCTCATTGAAATCTGCCGCATGTTTGAAATAACCATAAGAAGGTGTCATGGTTAAAATCTTTTCACCTGGTTGACAGATATAACCTATCAAATCATATAGCGCTGGGATAACTCCTTGTGATTGCAAGATGTGATCCCTACTGAATTCATACCCATATCTAGATTTGGTC
>JAJCYL010000318.1 GCA_029262955.1 Cytophagales bacterium
AGTGTCCACAACCATTACTCTAGCTGCAGTTTTTCTTCCAATTATCTTCTTAGATGGACTAACTGGCCGGCTTTTTAGAGAGTTTGGTGTGGTGGTTGCCGGATCTGTCATTGTATCTGCATTCGTTTCATTGACGCTAACTCCAATGATGAGTGCTCGAATTTTGACTAAGAAAACTTCAAATAGTAAATGGTTCAATAAGTCTGAAGCTTTTTTTGAAGCACTTACTGAAAAATATGCTTATACCCTCAACCTGTTCATGAAAAAGAGGAGATTTGCTTTTGTTATCATGGGGATTTCCATCTTCCTGATTTTTTGGATTGGAAATAAAATACCCTCTGAGCTTGCTCCAAGTGAGGATAAGAGTCGTTTTCGGGTAAGTGTAAAGGCTCCGGAAGGTGTGTCTTTTGAACTAATGGATCGCTACATGAAGGCGGCTGGAGAGATTACGGATGCTATTCCAGAAAGAGAAGCAATTATTTTATTCACCTCACCAGGATTTGGTTCAAGTGCCAGTGTCAATTCCGGTTTCATGAGAGTTAGGTTAAAAAGACCAGAAGATAGGAAAAGAACTCAAGACGAAATAGCTAAGGAGTATGCAGCCAATTTGAAAGAATTGTCTTTTGCCAGGGCATTTGTGGTTCAGGAGCCAACAATTGGTGGAAGTCGGTTTGGAGGTCTTCCCGTACAGTTTGTAATACAGGCTCCGGATTTTGAAAAATTAAGGGCTGTCTTACCGGATTTTATGTCTCAAGCAGAAACCAGTGATGTGTTCAGTTTGGTTGATTTAAATCTAATATTCAACAAACCTGAACTAGTAATCGAAATTGATCGCAACAGGGCCAGGGACCTGGGAGTAAGTGTAAGGGACGTAGCTCAAACTCTTCAATTATTTTACAGCGGTCAACGCTTCGGATACTTCATAAAAAACGGTAAGCAATACCAGGTGATTGGACAGGCATTTCGATCAAATCGGGATGAACCAATTGATTTAAGTTCTGTTTTTGTAAGAAGTAATGGTGGAGATCTCATCCAATTGGACAACATCGTAACTCTTTCTAACAGGAGTAACCCACCACAGCTTTATCGGTTCAATAGATATGTTTCTGCAACCGTTTCTGCCTCACTTGCCGATGGTGTCGCACTGGGTCAGGGGATTGGAGAAATGAAACGCATTGCCTCTGAAGTATTAGATGAGAGTTTTACCACCAGTTTGGATGGTACCTCACAAGAATTTGAAGAAAGCTCGAGTAGTTTATTATTCGCATTCATTTTTGCTCTTGTCCTGATTTACCTGGTGTTATCAGCTCAATTCGAAAGCTTTATAGACCCAATGGTTATTATGCTTACAGTACCGCTTGCTTTGGCGGGGGCTGTAATCTCGTTGCATTTAACGGACACTACCTTAAATATTTTCAGTCAGATTGGAATCATTGTGCTGATTGGAATTGTAACTAAAAATGGTATTCTGATAGTGGAGTTTGCTAACCAAAGAAAGGAGCAGGGACTTTCCAAAATGGAGGCCGTACTTGATGCCGCAACTCAGAGATTAAGGCCGATCTTGATGACCAGTCTTGCCACAGCTTTGGGAGCACTACCTATTGCGATGGCTTTTGGTGCTGCATCGCAGAGTCGATCTCCAATGGGTATTGCCATCATTGGAGGCCTAATGTTCTCTCTGATTTTAACACTATACGTAATTCCGGCACTTTATACATTCATGTCCCGAGATCTCAAAGTTAACCCTAAAACGGCTATTTCGGACAGTAATAAACTTCAATCAGCCTAAGTGATTATGATCAGAACATTAGTATTGAGCTTGCTGTTACTGTCAGGCTCGGTAACATATTCCCAGGAAATACTGACGTTGGAAGAGGCCATTTCCACTGCACTTCAAAACAATTATGCCATTCAAATTGTAAGAAATAATGAACGCATCGCCGGGAATAACAATACTTTCGGGAATAAGGGTTTTTTGCCTAGAGTAGACGTTGGAGTGTCAGATACAGAGAACAAGTACTCCCAAACAACAGTAAGATCCGATGATAGTGTGATAGAGGGTGACGGATTGAGGTCAGACAATCTTTCGGCTGATATTCAGTTGAATTGGACCGTTTTTGATGGTTTTCAAATGTTTGTAAACCGCGATCGTCTTAATCGTGAAGAGAATGCTGCACAGTTACAAACAGTGGCTGAAGTAGGCGGATTGGTGGCCAACGTCACATCCGCCTATTATGCGATCGTTCAGCAGACCAAACTCACCGAAGTGACCAGGCAGTCAATGGTATTGTCCACCAGAAGAAAAGAAATCTCTGACGCCAAGATTAGAATAGGCAGTGGATCCAGGTTGATGCTCTTACAGTCTCAGGTCGACTTCAATGCGGATAGCGCTGTTTTGATACAAAGATTGGTGGATATCAGGAAGGCCAAAGCGCAGTTGAACAGATTACTCAATCGTGATATTCGCTCTGGCTTTGACGTAGTTGAAGATGTTGCTATTGAAAGTCAACTAAGCTATGACGAGTTGTTACGACTAATGAAGTCTCAAAACCCGAACTTACAAGTGGCTCAGGTGAATCGGGAGATTGCTGAACTGAATGTTAAGAGCTTCAAATCACAGTACTATCCACAGGTAGATTTATTTGCAGGGTATGAGTATTCAAAGAGTAACTTTCCGGCAGGATTTTCATTTACCCAAAACAGCACGCGAGATGGTTCGTTATTTGGATTCAGAGTGGCCTGGAACATATTTAATGGAACATATATTTCACCCAATCTTCAAAGCGCAAAGATTCAAACCTTAACCAGTGAATTGGAGTATCGTGATAATGAACAATTACTCAGCACTCAGCTTTATGAATCTTTTATTGACTATGAGGCCAATCTACAGTTGGTGAGACTAGAGACGGAAAACCTTTCATTGGCTAAGGAAAACGTTCAAATTGCTTTAGAGCAATATCAACTGGGGGTAATCAACGACATTGATCTCAGGGCCATACAGTTAAAGCAAGTGGAGTCCGAGACCAATCTGCTGATTTCACAATTTTTGGCAAAGCAATCTGAGATCCAATTAAAGCTGATAAGCGGGACATTAAGTGTGAATTAAGAGTGTCCCGTCATTCCTGCGCACGCATGACGATATAGTTCATGATAACACACATCCTGCCATTGGCGCCTTGCGCCTCAGCAGATTTCCAAATTCGGTGTTCAGTGTTCGACATTCGACATTCCCTTATTTCTTACTTTTTCTATCATAAATCATAAATCATAAATCTTAAATATTAAATCTTTATTGGCTGTGCTGGATTTGTAATCCAGAACTATCCTTTTTGCCAATCAAGATTTGGATTACAAATCCGAATGAGCTTCAGTAGGCCATTACTCCGCTCAAATCCGGGCGATCATAAATCATAAATCATAAATCATAAATCATAAATCATAAATCTTAAATCGCATCTCCCCTTTACTCACTACTCTTTGTGGAGATTCCAGCCTCCGCAGGAATGATGATTTGCTTATTAAATGTCTGTTCTGCCCCAACTGCAAACATTGAGAGATCCTTAAATCAAGTGACTTCCGTCACCCAATTGAATTCTCGTCATTCCTGCGCAGGCCTGCCTGACCGGAAAG
>JAJCYL010000319.1 GCA_029262955.1 Cytophagales bacterium
AAAGGGACTGGGAAACTTAATAGCACTGCCATTACATGGAAAATCTCTTATTGATGAAAACAGCTGTTTTCTGGACGAACATACTTTGCAGCCTTATACAGATCAATGGCTATTCCTATCCAATATTAAAAGGGTCAAAACTGCTTATTTCGACCAACTTTATGAACCAATCTCAGGCGATACCTCTGCTTCAGTTTTAGTTTCTATAAATCCCAAAAAATTAGAAATTAGTCTTGACAATGAACTTCACCTCAATAGATCAGCATTAACATCCGACATTATTACCTATTTAAAACAAGAGTTAAATCTTGCCAATTCGGAATACTTCATTAAAAAGAAATCAGGCAAAAGTACCTGGAACATTAAACGATATTTCAAGCTCATTGAAGACAAAGAATTTGAGGTCATTGTTCCAAGAGGATTCACAGGAAAACTTCTCAGACACTTTAAGAGTCAACAAATTGATTATCAATTTGTTGATCTGAGAAAGAAGAAGGAGTCAGTTCTCTTCATATCAAAGATTGACCTCCTTGAGCATCAGAAATCGGTATTAGAAACCGTGCAAAAGAAAGAATTTGGAATTATTGTAGCTCCACCAGGCTCAGGTAAAACAATCATTGGATTGAAAATAGTTACTGAGAAGCAACAACCAGCCTTAATCATTGTACATCGAAGACAAATTGCAGAGCAATGGATCGAACGGATACAGGCTTTTCTTGAAATTCCTAAGAAAGAAATAGGTGTAATTGGCCAAGGGAAAGCAAAAGTAGGGAAAAAAATCACGGTTGCTATGATCCAAAGTCTGTCCAAAAAGCTCGAAAATCAACCGGATGTTGTAAACGCTTTTGGAACCATCATCATTGATGAATGTCACCACATTCCAGCTGAGACTTATGCTAACACAATTTCAAGACTCACACCATTTTTTCAATATGGATTAACAGCTACGCCTTTCAGAAAGTATACTGATGGAAAACTCATATTTATTCATCTTGGTGAAATAATTACCGAAATCAAACCCAATGAAATAGCGTCTTTCAAAAGAGCCCGAGTGGTCATAAAAAATACAAATTTCGATTTCCCTTTTAATCCTAAAACAGATCAATTTGAAACACTTTCCAAAGTACTTGTACATGATACGAATAGAAATAAAATGATCATTAATGATGTCATAAATGAATTAAGGAATGGCAAGAGAGCAATTATCATTACGGAGAGAAGAGAGCATATTGATACGTTAAATCAATTGCTAAAACAATCATCCGAAGTGATCACCCTCTCCGGTGATGATTCCGAGAAAGAACGGACAGTGAAATGGAAAAGTCTTAAAGCTGGGAATTATCAAGTATTGATAACGACCGGTCAATTTTTTGGAGAAGGTTCCGATCTGCAGAATGTTTCTCGACTTTTCTTGGTTTACCCCTTCTCTTTTAAAGGTAAATTGATTCAGTACATTGGCAGAGTTCAGAGATCTGAAATCACTCCAATCATTTATGACTATCATGATCATATGATCGGTTATTTGAACAGGTTATTTCTAAAAAGAAATGTATTCTATCGTGATCTAGACAGGCAAGCTTCTCTATTTGATGAAACGGATGACGGCTTGATTGTGAAGAAAAACTTAACTATTGATAAGAAAATAAGAATGCAGTTTGAGCATCTTGATTTTCAATATGGCATCATTGCGTTCAAATATCAAGTTCGAGAAATAAGTATGGAACTGATATTTGAGATTGAAAATGATAACGTAAGACCTGAGTTCGATGTATTAAAACCCTATTTCTCTAAGACTCTGAATTTAAAAACAGCTACTGTACACATATATGCCGAATTTCAAGACCATCAACTCGTTGCCCAAAATGCATCATCAGTAGATATAGACCAAATCAATAGAGAGATCATTGATAACGTGAAATTCAGGTTTGTTGAGAAGAATTTTATAAGAAGAAACCTATTACCCGAAGATGAAGGAGGCTTAATGGATCTTACAAAGATACAGAAAGACACGGATAATCCATTTTACAATTCTGAAGAAGACGTTCTCAATGACATTTTGAATAATAGAAACGTAAAGCACTACAGGCAATTGAGATATTTAGCTTCAAAGCATGAGAGAAGCATTTTGAAACTTCGCTTTGTATTATCACCTTTTTCTTTTGTCTTCCTTTTATCCGGAAGTGAACAGTTTCATTTGGTTCTAGAAACACTGGATACTGAAGAAGCAACATATATCTGGCACTTTGAGAAAGACATCCATAAATTAAAATCCAGCATACGGGAAATTGATCACAACCTTGAGCTGATAAGGAATAAAGGCAGACAAGTATTTTTAGAACAACAACCTTCAAATTTCAGCAGAATCTTGCATGATTATTCGGATGAGAGAAAGGGGTTTGTAATTTGGAAAGATCAGCTTGAAGAGCGTTTGATTTAGCATTGGAGTTTCTTAAAAATCAATAGCTATAAAATTCAGTATCTTTATTTGATCAAAATAAATTTTATTTCGACATATATATCATAACACACTGGTATTCAGGTCAATACTTATTTGATCCTTATTTGATAAATGGAAGAAAAATACCTCATAAAATTACTATTAGACTTAGTTAAGCAACCCAATGAAAGCGAATGGGTAGAGTTCAAACTCAATTATCATTCTGACGATGAAATCGGTGAAATAATATCAGCCCTTTCAAATGGAGCTTGTCTACATAATGAACAATTTGGATACCTGGTGTTCGGTGTAAAAGATAAAAGCCATAGCATTGAAGGAACCACATTCCGCCCCAAATCTGCTAAAAGAGGTAATGAGGATTTAGAGCATTGGCTATCTCAAAGACTAAGCCCTAGGATTGACTTTCAAATCTGCGAATTTGAGTATGAAGGAAAGAATCTGGCAGTTTTTATTATTCCTTCAACTGTCAACCAACCTGTCGAGTTTATTCACCAAGCCTATATTAGAGTGGGCAGTATCACCAGAAAGCTAAGAGAATTCCCAGAAAAGCAGAGAAAAATCTGGAAGAAAAGTCCAGAAAAAGTCTTCGAATTAGAGATAGCTCTAAATAGGCTTGATTCTGATCAGGTGGTTAAATTACTTGATGTTCAGACATATTTTGATTTATTGGATCTTCCATTGCCATCTACGCGAGACGCCATTCTAGAAAAATTCATCTCTGAAAAACTTGTTGTCAAAAATCAATCGACCTATTCTATTACCAATTTGGGAGCAATATTGTTTGCCAAAAACTTGAATGACTTCCCTGATTTAAATAGAAAGCCAATAAGAGTAATTGTTTATAAAGGGAAGAATAAAATCGAAACAGAAAGAGAACAGATTGGGATAAAGGGATACGCTATTGGTTTCGATGGACTTATAAACTGGATCAATAGCCAATTGCCAGCCAATGAAGAAATAGGCAAGGCCTTTCGAACTGAAACGACGATGTACCCTGAAATTGCAGTCCGGGAACTTGTTGCCAATGCCATTATCCATCAAGATTTTAGAATAAAAGGTCAGCCAACTATTGAAATATTCTCGGACCGCATTGAAATATCCAATCCTGGCATACCGCTGATAACTCCTGCTCGATTCATTGATGAATATCAGTCTAGAAATGAGCGACTTGCAGATTTAATGAGACGTCTAAAAATATGTGAAGAAAAGGGAAGTGGTATTGATAAAGTAATTTTTTATTCAGAGGTTTTTCAATTGCCTGCCCCGGATTTTCGAGTTAAAGAATCTTATACGACTGCAATTCTTTTTTCCTACCAAACTCTTAATGATATGGAGAGAAAAGATAAACTACGTGCATGTTATCAACATGCCGCTTTGAAATATGTATCTAACGAAAAAATGACCAATCAATCTTTAAGAGAAAGATTCAAAATAGAAGATCGCAATGCTGCTTTAGCCTCAAGGATTATTAGGGATACATTGGAGGAGAAACTGATAAAGGAAGATGATCCAACGAGTAATTCAAAAAAGTATAAAAAGTATATTCCATTTTGGGCATAATCTTATTTGATCGTTATTTGATTTGTGATTCCGAAAGCATCGAGCAGAGCTTTAAATGGCATTTTTTCTAATTATCTTATTTGACACCCAGTCACTATAAATTGTCAGGTAGCACATTCTGCCCACAACTAAAACCTATCATATCAAAGAGTGGTTAAGAGGCCAACCCAGCGCAAAAATGGGCAACAAAAAATATAAATCGAGATGGCCTGACCAATAATAGTCAGGGTGCGCTTCTCACACTATCCCAATAGACCGTCAGGACGATTGTTAAGCGTACTACCAGCCGTCCTTTACACCAACCATAGCTTTGTCCTAATCTTAACGGACCAAGAGGCACTCAACCCCAACCTAATCCACCGACGCCCTCACAGGGTAATCCTTGCTCCTCCTAAAAGTAAAAACCTCATCCCAGGTCTTATCATCATTATGGAGTGTAAGCGTTACAATCATGGTATCTGCATCAGTTAGCTCATAGATGAGCCCTTTAAAAGTAGCTTTTCCCTCCTCGACTGCAATAAAAGGAAACTGTACAAAGTCTTCTTTGTCTTCCCAGGCAATCATATCGGGGTTAAAATGCTTCAAGCGAAAAGTTATGCTGCCTTCGTCCTCATAAAGAGAAAATATTTCATAAAAATTGTTTTCCCCTTTGTCTATGTGTCGAAAGAGACCGACCATCGAACCTGCCTTTGGCTCACTCCAGATTTCTTCGGACTCGCCTCCAAATCCATCACCAATCCAATGACCGGTTAACCAGGAAAACTGGTTAATTGAAATTTTTTCTTGGGCCTCAGTGATAAACGAAATTAAAACGAGGCATAGTACTGTTAGAATTTTTTTCATCTCTTTTATGATTTATTTCAGTTTTAAATAACTACAGCTAAGTTTTGTCTCCATTGGCAGAGCAAACTTTTGGAGATTCCCCGGCCAAGCCGTGGAATGACGCTGTTTTTATTAACCTACAATTTTTCAATTTCTCGTAATTCAATTCTTCCTCCATAGTTGGTGTGAGGGTGAGTTTCTGTTATTGCCAGTGCCTCTTCATAGTCCTCTGCCTGAATAATAAAGAACCCTGACAAGGTTCCGGGGGACAGGCTTGCATCAAACTTATCTCCATACCATTTACTTACATAAGAAAGTTTCTCTCCTCCCACTACTTTCCCTTTCTGGCCCCAATCGCTACCCCAAGCAGAATATTCACTGACCAATTCCTGATCATCACCTCGAAAGGACTCATCCTCAAAAAGTAGAATGGCGTATTTGGTCTGTTGAGATGTCATGGTTTCTTGATTATTTGCCTCTTTATTATCGTTTGAGACCGAAGGGGCCACGTAATAACCGATTACAAAAAATGCAATGCTTGCGACGGCGGTATATATCCAATGGTTCATCGTAATTTCTTTTGGTTGTTTGTTAAACATGTTTTCAAGTTCCAGCCTATCGACAATTGTGTCCTCCAGGCCAGGAGGAATCTGGACTTCTTTCAAGTTTGAAAAAGCCCCCAATTCCATTACAGATAATTCTTCGTTTACTGTCATACTATTCCTGAAGGTATTTTCTCATAGTTCTTCGTGCATTAAATAGTTGGCTTTTGCTGGTTCCCTCACTAATACCCAGCATTTCACCTATTTCGTGATGCTTATAGCCCTCCAGATCATGCAGAAGTAATATCTCTTTATAACCTGATGACAATTTATCCAGCGCATTCTCAAGATCAATTACATTAATAGGAGTCTCGGTGGGGTCAAAAAATCTCGATTCCTCCTGGGGAAAATCTTCCCATCTACTCCTTTTTCTTAATAGTTCCCTACAGCAATTAATGCTGATTCCTGTTAGCCAGGTTTTAAATGAGGACTTCTCGCTGTATGTCGACAAATTTTTTACAGCCCGAATCCAGGTTTCCTGAATCACATCTTCAGCATCATCTTTGGATCCCAGGAATCTCAAAGCATACCTATAAACTGCCGGTGTTATATCCTGATACAACTGACGAAACGACTGCTCATCACCTTTTTCAAGAAATTGCCGGACCAAATCCAATTCGGAGGGCATGCACTCAATTTAATAGTTAGTGAACTAGCTAACTCAAAAGGTTGTATGGATTTTAATATATTTTAAAACAGCCAGTCAATGAGGGCCTGGTAGGTATGCACAAACAAGAGGAAACTCTGTAAACAAATGCTATACATTAAAAAACGCTTTTTGAATCCAAAAAAGGAGAATTTTCTCAAATAAGCGCATGAAGCAGCGATAGTACCAATAATAAGAGTGTAAATAACCAAACCGGCAGCAAGAGAATTCATATAGTTCTCAGCAACTTCAGGGTTAAAAACACCCGATCCAATGAATAAGGTATGAATGAGAATATTTATGCACGTGAGGATAAGGAGAATGACCATACTGTATCAATAGTCAAATTATAATTCTGACCATCGTAGGTCCATGCGGATCAACCGCTTTGGCCAAAATTTCTTTTTGCTTATTTGAGCCCAACTCAAACTCATAAGTGGTTGCGCCACTTTGCTGAGCAATTAGAGACATTGAAAGAGGCCTCTTGGCTTTACTAGATCCGGGATGAGCCTGTCCACCTGTAGTCAGCGCAGAACCATTGTCCAAAAGGACCATAAGAATATTGGCCCGGTGATGGGAAGCATCACAAATGGCACCTATTGCGGAATGAAAAAAAGAAGAGTCTCCAAACAATGCAATTGGAAAATGATCCGTTTTGGCTTTACTAAATCCGGAAGCCAGTGCAACTGCACCTCCCATAGCATATTTAGCATGGATGCGATCTGTCACGGTAACCAAACAACCGGGATCAGCCAAATAGAAAGGCTTAAGCTGATGAGCATGACATACCTCATCTAACAGGTCCAACACCTCATCGTATCGACAGTTTTTACAGTGACTTTTGACTGTCGATTTTTCATTCTGTTCATTCTCAATGGTAAATTTTGCACTCACCTCTATTTCCGGACAAAGTTGCTCCAAAACATTTTTTATCTGCCATCTAAACAGCTCCCCTGATGAGGAAAAGAAGTTATCGAGCTTCCCATGAATGTGTAGTTGCAATCTGTTGCACTGAGCAATGGTTCGAATTTGACATTCAATAACAGGATGATGCTCTTCCAAAATGACCACAGCAGTTACAGATTTAAGAAAATCAATGATGGACTTTTCATTCAATGGATAAATAGCCCCCATTTTCAAAATGCATATATCATCTTCCCAACTATCTTCCTCGATTACATTTTTTACTTTGCTATAAATATGGCCAGATGCAATTATTCCCAAACCTCCTTCACCATTAACGTCATTAAAGGAGTCCATTACTTCTGTTTTCAATCTCTCAGTGAGCGTTTGCAGGGTTTGGTGTTTGAGTACTGAGTTCTGCGGATTAGGAATAAACCTATCTCCAACGTTTTCGGGAACTTGCAGTTGATGATCAAAATGTTCCTGAAAATCAATCAATCCACTTTCTTTTCCATAGGCTCTAGTAATCCGAATAAAGAAAGGGATTTGATATTTTTCCGACAATGAAAAACATTGCAAGGCCATCTGGTATCCATCCTCGGCATTAGCTGGTTCTACCCAGGGCATTTCCAATAAATGGGCCAAAGGGCGACTGTCCTGATCATTTTGAGAACCATACGCCCCAGGATCATCTCCAATTAAGAACACCAAACCTCCATTAACTGGGGTAAGGTTGAGCACCATCAATGGATCCAACATGGAATTTAAACCCACGTTCTTTACACAAACTAAGGAGCGTAATCCGGCAATTGAAGCCCCAATGGCCACTTCAGTTGCAACCTTTTCATTGGTAGACCATTCTGTTGTGATGTTATAAGATTGCGCATTGCTAATAAGGCAATTCATCACTTCTGTTCCCGGTGATCCGGGATATCCGGTTACCACTTTAACGCCTGCACTAATGGCCCCCCAGGCGATAGCTTCTTCACCGTTAACTAATTTTTCATTCATCAAGGATGGCTTAGTTTTGTTCGCTTAAATTACCTAACCTCATCAAGAATAGAATGAAGATTTTGATTTTAGGTTCCGGCGGTAGGGAGCACGCTCTTGCCTGGAAAATTAAAGAGAGCCCAGCCTGTACTTCACTTTACGTTGCACCGGGCAATGCTGGAACTTTCGAGATTGCCACCAATGTTGATATCAATCTTGAAAGATTTGAGGAGGTCAAAACATTCGTAATCGAACAAGGCATCGAGCTCGTAGTTGTAGGGCCAGAAGTTCCTCTGGTAGCTGGCATTGTCGATTATTTCAACAGTCAAAATGATCTCCGTGATATTGCAATTATTGGACCTGGGAAGCTGGGAGCCACATTAGAGGGTAGTAAGGATTTTTCCAAGGATTTCATGATCCGGCATGGTGTGCCGACGGCAAGATCAAAAACATTTAATAAAGATTCCCTCGTTTCAGGCCTTCAATATCTTGAGACCATTCAGGCCCCATATGTTCTAAAAGCTGATGGATTGGCAGCCGGAAAAGGTGTAGTCATTTGTGATAGTCTGGAAAAGGCAAAATCGGAGCTAACAGAAATGTTAGCTGAAAATAAATTTGGAGAGGCAAGCAGCAAAGTAGTCATTGAAGATTTCCTTGAGGGAATTGAACTTTCAGTTTTTGTTTTAACAGATGGTAAAAACTATAAAATTCTCCCAGAAGCGAAGGATTATAAGCGGATTGGAGAAAATGACGAAGGACCTAATACCGGTGGTATGGGC
>JAJCYL010000320.1 GCA_029262955.1 Cytophagales bacterium
TACTCGGTATCGCGGCCCTAGTGTCGATAAACTCGTTTCGAGATAATTTATTAAATGACATCAACGATCAGGCCAAAGAACTTCTGGGTGCTGATCTAAGAGTTTCAAGTACCATAGAAGTACGAGAGGAAATTCTATCTCCCTTTGATTCACTGTTTGAAGAGGGGTCGCGAGAGACATATTTCGCTTCCATGATTTATTTTCCAAGGACTGATGGAACCAGACTTGTTCAAGTGAGAGCACTTGACGGCAATTATCCTTTTTATGGAACAATCGAAACTGAGCCAGCCAATGCTGCAACCGATTTTCGAAACAGTAGGCTGGCATTAGTGGATGCCACACTAATGCTTCAATATGAGGTAGAGGTTGGTGACAGCGTAAAAGTGGGAAACGTAAATTTCAAAATTGCAGGTAAGTTGAGAAAAGTACCTGGCCAGAGTGGCTTGTCCGCAACCGTCGCTCCCGTAGTTTATATACCTTATCAATACCTTGAACAGACAGGTCTTATCCAAAAAGGTAGTCGAATTAGGTATCAATATTTCTATAAAGCAGAATCTACAGTACTAGCTCAGGAGGTATTAAATAAACAGAAAGAGCGGTTAGATGAATTAGGTATTGGCTACGAAACGGTAGAAGACAGGAAAGAGAGCACTGGAGACTCATTTAATAACCTTGGTAGGTTTTTGAATCTTGTAGCTTTTATTGCCCTACTTCTTGGGTGTGTCGGGGTAGCCAGCTCAGTCCATATTTATATCAAAGAAAAAATAGCCACTGTGGCCGTACTCAGATGTCTCGGTTTAAAGGGCAAACAAGCGTTTTTAATTTATCTCTATCAAATTGCAACCATGGGATTTATTGGAGCGGTTATAGGTACCGTGCTGGGAAGCTTTATCCAATCTTTTCTGCCAAAAGTTTTCTCCGACTTTCTTCCTATAGAAGTTAGTATGGCTCTGTCATGGAGTGCCATTGCAGAAGGAATTGTTATAGGAGTTTTGATATCCGTGCTTTTTGCACTAATACCTCTTCTGGAAATCAGAAACATCTCTCCTTTAAAGACATTAAGAGCTTCTTATGAAAAAGAGGAGGATCAACCGGATAAGTTAAAGCTCCTGGTTTACGGTTTAATCTTCATCTTCATTTTCGGGTTTTCGATTCTTCAAATTCGGGAACTTGAAGAATCGATTTACTTTAGCGGGGGTATTTTCTTGGCTTTTGGTATTCTCGCGGTGACTGGCAAGTTTATCATGTGGTTGGTGAGGAAGTATTTTCCGTCCTCGTGGAGTTATGTTTGGAGGCAAAGTCTGGCAAATCTGTATCGTCCAAACAATCAAACAATTACATTGATTGTTTCGATTGGATTGGGAACGGCACTAATCTCAACATTATTTTTTATTCAAAGCCTGCTGGTTGATAAAGTTGCCATATCCGGTGGTGGTGATCGTCCGAATATGGTATTATTTGACATTCAATCACAGCAAAAGGACGAGATTTCAGCGATTACTTTGGATTATGACCTGCCTGTAGTGCAAGAGGTGCCCATTGTTACCATGCGATTGGCCAATATTAACGGCATAACTAAAGCCGATATCTATGAGGACACCACTATTGCATATCCTGATTGGGCTTTTAATAGAGAGTACCGTGTAACATATAGAGATACATTGATCAATTCTGAAAGTGTGGTTCAAGGTGAATGGTCAGGAAAGGTCATTGATGATGTTATTCGAATATCGATAGCGGAAGGATTCGCAGAGAATATGGATGTCAAGGTGGGCGATGAAATGACCTTTAATGTCCAGGGAGCTGTAATTAAAACTGTGGTTGGAAGTTTGAGGGAAGTAGATTGGAATCGAGTACAGACCAATTTCCTTGTGGTCTTCCCAACCGGTGTTTTAGAAGAGGCTCCGCAATTCCATGTTTTAGTAACTAAAGTGGGGTCAGATGCAATTTCAGCCAGATATCAACAGGCCATTGTAAGGCAGTTTCCCAATGTTTCAATCATTGATCTCACACTTATACTCAATACTTTAGATGAGGTCTTAGCTAAAATTTCCTTTGTCATACAATTCATGGCTATGTTTAGTATTGTAACTGGAATTCTGGTTCTTATTGGTTCTGTGATTATAAGTAAGTTCCAGAGAATTCAGGAAAGCGTTTTATTGAGAACCCTAGGAGCAAATAAAAAGCAAATTTTAAGTATTACAGCCTTAGAGTATTTGTTTCTCGGTAGTGTGGCTGCAATTGCAGGCATCTTATTGGCCTTGATCGGTAGTTGGGCGCTTGCCGCATTTAGCTTTGAAACCACATTTGTTCCAGATGTATTACCAGTGGTAATACTTTTTGTGGCAATCTCCGGTATTACGGTTTTAATTGGGATGTTAAATAGCAGATCAATTGTAGAAAGAACGCCGCTTGAAGTACTACGCGCTGAGATTTAAACAATATGAAAAATTTGATTTTTTTACTGGCTTTACTTTACTCATTATCTATTCAGGCAAAAGGCCCAAATGAGGATGTAATGAAAGTGGTAGAATCATTATTTGAAGGAATGCGGAAGGGTGATAGTACAATGGTGAGAAATGTTTTTAGTGAGCAGGCCAGGTTAATGACAGTAATAGTGAAAGACGGTCAACCTCTCTTAAGAACTGGCTCTGTTGATGGATTTGTCAAAGCGGTTGGTACTCCACATGATAAATCGTGGAATGAGCCCATTTGGGATTTTGAAGTTAAAATAGACGGTAAGCTGGCCCAGGTTTGGACGAAGTATGCATTCTATCTTGGAGATGATTTTAGTCACTGTGGGGTAGATGCATTTCAACTGTTCAATGGAGAAGATGGTTGGAAGATCTTCCAGCTTACTGATACAAGACAATTCGAAAATTGTGAACTGCCACCGAATGAATAAAAAAAAGAAAAGGCTATAAATCTTATTTGAAAATGAAAAGAAAGGAATAAGGCAGTATTTGTTTCAGGTATTTCTTTTCTTTGTGGCAAAATTTAGTGCGAACACCCTCAGATGTATATTAATCAGGCCAGTTATTACTTACCCTCAGCGAGGGTAACAAATGAGTATTTTGCAAGTCTCAATGGGCTTTCAAATGACTGGATTGTTGAACGAACAGGCATTCAGGAAAGGCGTAAGGCAGGTGAGTTTGAGAATACCAACACTATGGCGGTTGAAGCTGTAAAAGTGCTCCAGCAAAATACAGGAAGTGATTTAAAAGATGTTGATTTAATTGTAGGAGGTACCTATTCCCCATACGATACCGTGGTAACGTTGGCTCATTTCGTGCAACATCATCTGGTACTGGAAGACGCACAAGCTGTTTCTGTTTCTGCAGCCTGCTCTACTTTTCTAAATTCCATGGAGATTGTGGAGGGATATTTTGCGTCCAACAAATCCTCTAAAGCTATTGTTGTTTTATCTGAGCACAACACAGCCTACAATAATGAACATGATACTAAATCAGGTCATTTGTGGGGAGATGGATCTACCGCTTTTTTAATCTCAAAGGAGCGATTGTCACCTGATGATGTAGAAATTAAAGACATCATAACGAGAGGAGCGGCCAATGTCGGCAAAGGAATTGAGGGTGTAATGCTTAAACCAGCCAATGGTGGTATAGACATGCCTAATGGAAAAGATGTCTTTATCAATGCCATTCAGTACATGTCCAGTGTGACCAAAAGCATATTGGAAAAGAATGGTTATTCACTCGATGATCTCAATTACCTTGTTCCACATCAGGCCAATCTCAGAATTACTAAAAATGTAGCTCAGAATCTTGGACTGTCGCAAGACCGTGCTTTGTCGAACGTTCAATATTTGGGTAATACCGGGTGTGCTGGTTCTGGTATTGCGTTAGCAGAACATTGGAATGAATATAAAAAAGGAGATGTTATTGTGGTGACTGTTTTTGGTGGAGGATATAGCTACGGTGCCATGTTGCTAACATTATAGACATTCTCGAATATCAAAATCTCATAATATTCCGTTAAATAGTTAGTTTTATCTGACTATATAAATTGCCGTGACCAATTACTACCGGATATTAGAAATTGGGGAAGATGCTTCAGATGCCGAAATTAAAGCTGCATTTAAAAAGAAAGCCTTAGTCTATCATCCCGACAAGAATGCCGGCGATTCAGACTGCGAAGAAATGTTTAAGCTGGTCAATGCGGCCTATCAAACGTTGTCTAATCCATATGAACGAGCACGCTTTGATCTCAAACTAAAATTTGGTGAGGCTATAGTGGATAGCCCGCCACCACCTCCTTACAGACCAACCTATGCCCGGCCAAGATATGGTCCGCCTATAGATCACAAGACTAATGATAGAGCGACATTCTGGGCTTTCGCGATCTCGTTAGGTATTGCTTTTGTGGTAATGACGGGAATGGAACTGTTCAATCTGTATAATCAATATCAAAGAGACATTATGCTGGGGGAACGAAGACAGGTGTTTGAACAGGCGAGGGACCGTCAAGCTTCCGGCGAAATTTCCGCATCTCTTCTAATGTTGGAGTCACTGGGTTCTTTTCATAAGGAAGAGGAGGATATCCTGGTATTTAAGGAAGACGTTTTAGATGATTTATTGCAGGATGGCACCAGGAACTTCTATCGTAACAATTTTAAAGCTGCCATTAAAGATTTTGAGTTATTCGAAGAGTTTGCAGAGAATAAAAGATTAAGTTTCGAACTGCTTTTTGCCGAAACTCTCATGATGGCAGGTAATTATGATGAAGCCATTGGACGATTCAATAAGATTATTATTAGTGGCAATAATACGATTGATAATAACTTAAAAGTGGCCTGGATTTATCGAGAGGGTAAAAAGGATTATGAATTAGCCATGAACTACTATGAAAAAGTGAGTAAAATGGCTATTAATGGCTACAAGAGAGTTTACGGTGAAGCCTATCCATTAATTCTCAATCCTCGAATTATACCGCCTACTCATTTCGATATTTTTGATGGGATGGCCCAAACCTTCTATTATTTGGGAAATTACGATCGTGCTCTGAGTGCCATCAAATGGAATGTTATCATGTGGCCCGATTATCCTGAAAATTACTTATTGAAAGGAAAAATATTATTAGCGCAAGGTAAAGCGGAGACGGCTTGTGAACAGTTTGATTTGGCTATAGAAAAAGGTTGGGATGAATCTGTTAGGTGTGGAAATTAAATTAGTCCTTATAGATTAAGAACTCATTGCGAAGGTCCTGAAATTCCTCCACTCCTTCCATTTCCAATAATTCTTCATGACTTCCGTTATTGTCAACCCAAAGACGAAGTTTATCGGTACCGTTTAAGATGTCAAACGGCATAGTTGAAAACTCATATTCATATGGAGGGCTTTTCCAAACGAAATGATTTTCCAGATGACGTCTTAATTCACGACAAAGGTGCTGACTAACTTTCCAAGGTTGAAAAGCATTTCTGTCAG
>JAJCYL010000321.1 GCA_029262955.1 Cytophagales bacterium
CCTCCGTTTCATTAATACTCTGAACTTTCCCTTCGAAAAAAGACGTGAGTGGTTCGTTGTTCTTACCGAGACAAATGAGGGCCTTAACCTTCTGTTGGGCCAATTGATCAATTAGTCGATAATCATTGCCCTTATCCACTCCTCCTGCTATCCAGATAATATTGGAATCAATACCATCAAGGGCATAATACACGGCGTTCACATTCGTCGCTTTAGAGTCATTAATGAAATCTACCTCATGTATGGTAGCCACCTTCTCCAGACGATGAGGTGCATTGTTAAAACTTTGTAATCCACTTGTAATATCTCTAAGGGTGATTCCAACCTTCCTGGCGATAATAATTGCGGCTAAAGAATTGATTAGATTGTGTTTACCAATCAACGAAATATTATCAAGGTTTAGGGTAAAACCCTTTGTTGGATGTGAGTAAACTATTTCTTTTCCTGATATAAAAACTCCTTCCTTAAGCTCATTATTGATCGATATCTCCGTCAATTCCGGCACCGATTCATTCTGCTCTAAATATCTTTCAATGGTTGGATCGTCCTCCCAGTATATCATTTGATCTTCAGGAGTCATGTTTTGCATAATCCTGAATTTTGAAGCTACATATTGCTGAAAATCATCATTATAACGATCTAAATGGTCTGGTGTAATGTTTAACAGCACAGCAATATTGGCCTTAAAGTCAAACATGCCATCCAATTGAAAACTACTGACTTCAACAACATAGAAATCAAATGAGTCTTTAATGACCTGCTTAGCCAGACTATGGCCTACATTCCCAGCCAATCCAACATTCAATCCAGCTTGTTTGAGAAGATGGTAAGTCAATAAGGTGGTAGTTGTTTTGCCATTAGTTCCGGTGATGGCAATCATTTGGGCATCTGTGTAGCGGAAGGCAAATTCTAATTCATTAATTACCGGAATACCAGCTGATTTAGCCTTAACAATCAAAGGTGCTGAATCAGGAATACCCGGACTTTTAATAATTTCCGTGGATTGGAGTATGGTCGCTTCAGAATGCCCACCTTCCTCAAACTGTATTGAGGCAAGACTCAACTCTTGTTTTCTCTCGTCAGTAATAATCTGAAGATCAGAAACAAAAGGATTTAATCCCTTGGCCTTTGCCAAAAGCGCCGCTCCCATTCCACTCTCTCCTGCACCTAGTATGGTAATTCTATCGTTCAATTATCTCAATTTCAATGTTGCCAATGTTGCTATAGCCAATAATATTCCAGTAATCCAGAATCGGTTAACAATTTTTGCCTCTGGAATACCTGTTTTCTGATAATGATGATGGAGCGGAGACATTAAAAATACCCTTCGCCCCTCACCGTATTTTCCTTTTGTATACTTGAAGTAGGAAACCTGAATGATCACCGATAAAAGCTCCAAAAGAAAAATTCCGCATAAAAGTGGAATCATCAACTCCTTTCTAATGACAATTGCCAATACAGCAATAATCCCACCAATAGATAAGCTCCCCGTATCTCCCATAAATACCTGAGCCG
This sequence comes from Cytophagales bacterium, assembly GCA_029262955.1. Taxonomy (GTDB): domain Bacteria; phylum Bacteroidota; class Bacteroidia; order Cytophagales; family Cyclobacteriaceae; genus JAJCYL01. The sequence continues at coordinate 1,516 of JAJCYL010000321.1, forward strand.
GGTAAGCATTGTACCATAAGAAACCCACACAGGCTCCAACGAAAGCTGTACAGAATACCACCAACTCGCCTGAATTGGGGATATACATAATATTCAAATAGTCAGAGAATATGATGTTACCAGAGACATAGGCAAAAATGGCCAGGGTCAAACCAATTATAGCCGAAACTCCGGCCGCTAATCCATCAAGTCCGTCTGTAATATTTGCTCCATTTGAAACGGCAGTAACAATAAATATTACCAGCAATACATAAAGAATGGTAACCCCATGTTGACCAGCAAAACCAAATAATGCCTCATAGTCAAGCTCATTGTCCTTTACGAACGGAATGGTTGTTTTCAGACTGGTAACATCCGAAAAAGCAGGAGATACAGTCGATACGCCACTGGCCAAAGGCTGATTAAACTCTCTTATTACAACGTTTTCATTAGAGAGCAAAACCCATCCAACAATTAATCCAATAACCACCTGACCCACTATCTTGAACTTTCCTGCCAGTCCTTTTTTGTCATCCTTCTTTATCTTCAAATAATCATCCAAGAAACCAATCATTCCCATCCAAAGAGTAGTAATCAGCATTAGGATGATATAAATATTGTCAATTCTGGCAAAGAGTAGGGTAGGTATTACTATAGCCGAAATAATAATTATTCCACCCATAGTTGGTGTCCCTTCTTTCTCCATTTGCCCATGTAAACCGAGATCTCGAATCGATTCACCCATCTGTCTATTGCGAAGTATTGATATTAACTTCTTGCCGAATGTTATGGTGATAATCAATGACAACGTGGTTGCCATGCCTGCCCTGAATGAAATAAACTGGAATACACCAGCCCCCACCAGGTCAAATTCTCTATCCATATATTCAAATAAGTAATAGAGCATATTATGTATTAATCACTTTTAACATTTCACTTAACACTTCTTTATCATCGAAGGGATATTTGACCCCATCTATTTCCTGATACTTTTCATGTCCCTTTCCGGCGACCAGGATAATGTCCTTTTTCCCTGCCAGAGAACAAGCTGCTTTTATTGCTTCTTTCCGATCACTGATAACAAGTGATTTTTTGTAGTTACTTGGGCTGACTCCCTTCTGCATTTCTTTCAAAATATCATCAGGATTTTCGGTTCTTGGGTTATCACTAGTCAGTACTACCTTGTTGCTATATTTGACAGCTATTTTTGCCATCTCCGGCCGCTTGGTTTTGTCTCTATCTCCTCCGCAACCTACCACAGTAATTACCTGCTCATTGCCCGTTCTAAAACTTTTAATAGTTTGTAAGGCATTTTCAAGGGCATCCGGGGTATGGGAATAATCGACAATTGCTATGATGTCCAAATCATTCTTAATCTGTTCGAAACGACCAGGGGCGGGGTTAAGGCCTGACATGGCCATCAAGACCTCATTCTTATTCTCTCCAAGAAGTATTGCAACACCGTAAACTGCCAATAAATTGTAGGCATTGAAGTCACCGATCAAGCGAAACCAGGCAGATTCCTCATTAATCTCCAATTCCAGTCCTTCCAATGAGTTGGTGATCACTTTTCCCTTAAAGTCACTCACATAATTGAGACTGAAGGATTTGGTGTCTGCCTTAGTGTTTTGAACCATGACTCTGCCACGCTTATCGTCCAGATTAGTGAGGGCAAATGCAGATGAAGAAAGGTTATCGAATAAAATCTTTTTTGCGCCTATATAGTCATCAAATGTGGCATGATAGTCAAGGTGATCATGTGAGATGTTGGTAAAGACAGCCCCACTAAAATTTAGCCCTGCTACCCGCTCCTGAGAGATAGCATGTGAGCTGGCCTCCATAAAACAATGAGTACAACCTTTATCAACCATTTGCTTCAATAACTGATTAATCTTTAGCGCATCAGGTGTGGTAAGGGTTGTGGGTATTACTTCTTCATTGATTTGGTTCTGTACAGTAGAGAGTAAACCCGTGTTATAACCTAAGGTCCTAAACAGGTTAAAAAGTAAAGTTACGGTTGTGGTTTTCCCATTAGTCCCGGTAACACCAACAAGTTTTAACTGATTTGAAGGATTACCATAAAAGTTAGATGCGGCAATGGCCAAAGCCCTCGCTGGATTATCCACTTGGACATAAGTAACCCTCTCCTTGAGATGTTTCGGCATTGTTTCGCAGACTACAGCAACGGCTCCATCCTCGATTGCCTTGTCAAGAAAATTGTGACCATCAACCTGAGTCCCTTTGATAGCAAAAAACAAGCAGCCTCGCTTTGACTCTCTCGAGTCAAAGCAAAGACTGCTCACGCCTACGTTCATATCACCTGCGACTGATACGAATGACGATTTATACAATATGTCCTTTAAAAGGGCCATTTAACTCAATTCAATTAAAATTTCTTGTCCTTCAATTATTCTAGATCCTGGCCATATCGATTGTTTTACCACTCTCCCATGGCCTTCGGTTTTTACTTTTAGTCCCTTATTCTCCAAGAGATAGATGGCATCCCTTAATGTCATTCCTCCAACATCTGGCATCATACTTTTCTCAACCATGTTCTCTTTCCATTGAATGACGTCATCTTCTAATCTGGTCTTGACCCAACCATAATCTGAGTTCGCTTTATGGGTAACGTTCAACTCATCACAAATCATTTGCAATTCCTTGCTGTAGCCAGATTTAATCACGGGGAAAATTCCCTCAACATTATTTGCAACTTGAAATTCTTGATGTAGATCCAAATCCATCGCATAGATCTTGTCGGTTATCTCTTTGAATACTGGTGCCGCGACATCACTTCCATATATTCGGTATTTCTTTGGACTGTCTATCACCACGATGCAAGAGTATTTAGGCTTTTCAGCAGGAAAATACCCGGCAAATGAGGTGTAATAGCGATTCACGTATCTCCCATTTCTTAACTTCTTTGCTGTTCCCGTCTTACCCGCAATCTTGTAGTGGCCGCCCTTGATGTTCTGAGCAGTCCCTCTTTCCACAACACCTTCTAACATAGACCTAATCTTCTTGAGTGTCTTTTTTGAGCAAATCCGTGAGTTGATAATTTCCGGTTCATATTCCTCTATAGTCTGATCTGCATTTTTGGCGCTTTTTACGATAATAGGCTTTATCATCTTACCATCATTTGCGACAGCATTGTACAAGGTAAGAATGTGCAAGGGGGTCAATTCTAGTTCATAACCATGCGACATCCATGGTAATGTGACCCCGGTCCATGTGGAGTCAGATGGAGATTTGATAAATGGTTTCCCTTCCCCAATCATTTGAAATCCCAGAGGTTTTGTTAACCCCATCTTTTCAATATATGATATGAACCTTTCGGGGTTGCTTCCGAAATGCTCATTTATTAGCTGGGCAATGCCAATGTTTGATGATTTTTCAAAAACTTCCTGAACTGTTATTTTTCCAAAGCCACCCGGCTTGCTGTCCTTCATGACAAGATTATAAAATTGCATCTCACCATTACCAGTGTCAACGGAGTCCCCGGGTTCAATTCGAGTCTCTTCCAAGAGTGCAATCATGCTTGCAAGTTTAAAAGTCGACCCAGGTTCAGTTGCACCCTGGCTGCCAACTGCATAATTGTATCGCTCCCAATATCTTCCTTTGCTATTCTTACTAAGGTTTGAGATGGCTTTAATTTCACCAGTTTCAACTTCCATTAGAACAACTGCGCCGTAATCTGCATCATTTGCTTTAAGTGCCTTCAATAAAGCTGATTCGGCTACATCCTGTAGGTTAACATCAATAGTTGTCTCAATATCCCAACCATCTCGAGGGCGTACTTCAGTACCACTGAAAGTTTGTTTCCAAACTCCACCAGCAATCCTTTGATAGAGTGCCTCACCGTTTTTACCGGCCAATTGGGAATTAAAACTATATTCCAGACCTACAATTCCTCTGTTATGCTCTTCTTCAATACTGCCAATTGTTCGGGAGCCTAAGTATCCAAATGGATTAAATCTAGTGTCAATTTTTTCAAAGATTACACCACCTTGCATACGACCCTTATCGAAGATGGGCCATTGCATCATTTCTTTCTTGTCCTGATAGTTGATCTCTCTTTGATTTAAAACCAGATATCTCTTACCGCCAACGCGAGCATTGTTTATCCTCCTCTTATAATAACTCTGAGGCTTGTCGGCAAAATGTTTCGAAAGTTTGGCGGCAAGCTCATCAATTCCCTGGTTGAACACTTCGTCACTGGCCACTGAAGGATCAATAGCAATACGATAAAAAGGCAATGAAGTCGCTAATAGGCTGCCATTATCAGATAAAATGTTACCTCGAGTGGCTTTCACCTCCATGTACTTAAACCCAATCTCTTTGCCGCGTTGTTCCCAATGATCACCCTGCCTCAATTGAATATTCAAGATCTGATAGATAATGGCTATAGAGAATATGAGCATCGCTATAAAAGCAATCCTTACACGCAGTACTATAGATCTTTTTATACTCACTTTTCTATGACTATTTTGAACGGCGGCTCCTTACTTTCAATCAAACTCATTTTTTTAACCCTTTTAGCAACTTCAGATTGTTTACTTGAAAACATGTAATCCGCTTTCAAAGTGGTGTAATCAGCCCTTAAATCTTCCACCTCTCCCTCAACCAAATTGATTTTCCTAATCGTCTTCTCAGCAAAATGTTTATTGCCGATGTAAAAAATCAGAAGGAAAGTCAAGAAAAGTAATTGTGGCATAAACCGAAGAGGAATCCCCTGGTCTAAACCATCCAGACGTAAACTCTTCTCCATCCAGGAAAAGAAGCTTCCCTTTGATGACCCCTGATTTATTTTGAACGCATTACCTGACATTCTCTATCTTTTGAGCTATTCGAAGTTTCGCTCTTCTTGCTCTTTTATTTCTATTAATTTCCTCTTCTCTTGCCATAATTGGCTTCTTATTAATTGGCACTAATGGCCTTAGTAAATTTCCATAAAAATCTTTCTCCACTTCACCGTCTCTCTTTCCTTTATTAAAAAAATTCTTAACCATTCGATCTTCCAAAGAGTGATATGACATAACTACGAACCGACCTTCATGCTCCAGTACATCTATTCCTTCACTTAACATCTCCTCAAGTGCTAGCGACTCCTCGTTAACTTCAATTCTGAGTGCTTGAAACACTTGTGCGTAAAATTTATTTTGCCTCCCTCTTGGAGCAAATGGTTCAATGATATCAACTAACTGCTGAGTCGTTTCAATTGGTGCATTTACCCTTGCCTGGCAAATTGCTCTCGACACTGCAGATGCGTTTTTCAAATCACCCCAGTTTCTAAGCACCCTACGGAGATCGTAATCTTCAATCTCAGAAATAAGACTGCTTGCAGTTATTCCTGATTTTTGATTCATCCTCATATCCAATGGTCCTTGTGACCTGGTTGAAAAACCCCTGGATGCCTCATCAATTTGATGAGATGATATTCCCAGATCGGCAAGAATCCCATTCACCTTACTAATCCCGTACACCCTTAGGTATTTTTTCAAATACCGAAAGTTTGCTTTTATAAATGTGAAAGAACGACTATCAATTTTTTTTGCATTCTGTTCGGCCTCCTCGTCTTGATCAAACGCATATAAATGGCCGCTCTCCAACTTTTCCAGTATAACTTTCGAGTGCCCTCCTCCACCAAAAGTCAAGTCAACATAAATTCCATCTGCCTTTATTTTCAACCCATCTATAGATTCGGCAAGCATTACAGGCACATGATATTCCATCATTATTCATCCAGGTATTTTTGCGCTAATTGCGAAAATTCTTCCTGATCTTTTATCATATATTTCTGATACAGTTCCGGATTCCAGATTTCAATAGACGTTCCCATACCAATTACAATAACCTCCTTCTCCAGTTTACCGTAATTGAGATAGGCGACAGGTATATTAATCCTACCATTGCCATCTATCTCGACTTGTGTTATGCTACTAAAAAAACTCCTTTTTAATTTTCTATGTTCCGGGTTAAAATCACTTAGCCCACCGATTTTGCTAAATAATCTCCTGTATTCCATTATTGGATACAGAATAAGCGATGACTCAAACCCCATTCGAAGCATGAGTTCGCCCGCCGATGACTCAGGTAGTACCGCCTTTATTTTAGCCGGTAAAACCATTCGCCCTTTAGCGTCCAGTTTGCAATCATATTGACTTGAAAAAAGAGACATATGCCAGATTGTATCCAATTAG
>JAJCYL010000322.1 GCA_029262955.1 Cytophagales bacterium
TGGAAAACTACCCACACCTCTGATTTTTGGTGGCGCTACCGAGACTGTAATCGATTGATTTAACGGCACCTCTCCCAAATTGCAGAGATGTTCGATAATCAGGATATTATGTTCTAATAAAATAGAATGTACTGGCCGTGATTTTGACCTGGTGTCGTCAATATTTAAGGAGTCAATTCCCACCATAATTGCCCCCTGGTCTTTCAGGTGGCATGCGGCTTCTTCTGATAAGTAAGGATTACATTCAAAGTATTGATCTTGTTGCCAATAGGTGTCCCATCCTGTTTGAATAAGAATTGCCTTCCCTTTTATGTCCAAAGCTTCAAAATGATTCAATCCAACTTCTTTGGATATTTCGTGATCCGCATGAATGATTATTGCTGGAATGTTTACCATTCTATCCAGGGCGATATCTGTAAATTGATCACCGTGCTCATAACGATGAAAGGGACAGTCGATATAGGTGCCGGTGTTCACAACCATATCAATTTTGCCTATATGAAAGGTCTCTCCGTCATAATGACTTCTTGATTCTTCTCTGCTTAAATAATCACAAATTATCGGGGCAGGCAGACCTTTATAAGTGATCAGGCCATTATCAATTTCATGACTGATGTCGATATAACTCATAGTTCACGACAAATGACTAAGATGATCTAAGTTATTGTATACATCAACTGTAAACATAGTGCCGGTATAAGATAATTGATAGACCGATAAGTTTTGATGAACAAATAGCTTTTCCATCTCTTTTAGATCATAGTTAAGTAACCATGTCAATAAGATTCTAATTGCCCGGCCGTGGATGCTAATAACAATCGTCTTTTCTTCTGGCCTACTTAGAATGTGTTCCATGGAAGCCTTTTGACGATCCATCACATGTTTTGGCCCTTCACCTCCTTTGATGGCAAAAGTTAAATTACCACTTCTCCATTCAGTTAATAGTTTTCTGTATTCGTTATGAGATGAGGGATGAAAAAGTTCACCCTCCTTTTCTCCCCAACTAATTTCATTGAGACCCAACAATTGTTCATAGGGAATGCCGTCATCAATAAAACCTTGAACCGACTGTACCGTACGCTGTAGTTTGGAACAATATATTTTATCAATCGATAAATGTTTATAATGTTGATAAAACCCATCTGCCTGCGCATGACCGGTGTCATTCAAAGGTGCATCAATTCCGCTACCCTGGACTCTTCCCTGCTTGTTAAATTCCGTCTCACCATGCCTGATCACGTATATTTTTTTGGTTATCACCGCGGTTATAATTTTGTTTGCAAAGGATGCGAAGATAAGTTTTTAAGACTCATCACTAAATCAAAATAGCCTTGTTTACACCCGGAATTACCGTTGATGACATTAATAAGATGGGTCAAAACTCTATGGGAGGTTATTTGGGCATCGAAGTTACAGAAATCGGAGATGATTTTATTAAAGGTAAAATGCCTGTGGATCATCGTACCAGGCAGCCCTATGGCATGTTACATGGCGGGGCATCTGTTGTTTTGGCAGAGTCTCTCGGCAGTATTGCTGCCACTTTCACAGTTGACCAAACCAAGCAATATTGTGTAGGGCTGGATATAAATGCCAATCATATTAGGGCCGTGAAAGAGGGATACGTCTATGGTACTACCAGACCTTATCACATCGGTAAAACCACACAAGTTTGGGAAATAAAGATTACAAATGAAGAAGGAAAACTGGTGTGTATCAGTAGAATAACCATGGCCGTAATTGATATTAAGAAGTAATGGCTAAAGAAGTCAATCAAAATACCTATTCTCTTCAAGAAGTCGCCGTCAAAGAGGCACTTAAACGAATTTATCAAACCGCCTCAAATCTAAACTTCCCGATTGCCATCTGGCGATTGCCGTTAAGCAGTGATATTTCGTTAATTGTTGACTTATCTGGTAAATCCAAAAAAGTTAAACCCGAACTTGAAGAATTGAACACCGGGTTTATTGTTGCTCCATTTCACACAGAAGAGGAGACCGCCGAATTCATTAATGCGGATCTCACCTACAACAGCCAAAACGGTCAATTAAAGGTTAACCCCGTATGTAAAGATTCGTGGACTACCGAGCTTTTCTTTCAACGACTAAATGCAGATACACTCACCGGAATTGAACCAGTGAGTACAAACACATCAACCATCGAAAAAGAGGGCACCAAAGAGGACTATACCAACCTGGTTGAAAAGGGTATTGATGCAATTAAAACGGGTGCTTTTAAAAAAGTGGTACTCTCCAGAAGAAAAGTCATCAAGCTCAATGCAGAATTTGATGTGATTGAAAGGTTTTGCGATTTGTGCGAAGCATATCCAGGGGCTTTTGTCAATTTATACCAACTTCCGAACGATCAAGTATGGCTAGGAGCCACTCCCGAGCTTCTAATTAGTCAGAGCAGTGATGGCATTTTTAAAACTGTCTCATTAGCCGGAACTCAAAAAGCAGAACCTGACTCCAATCCTCTTGAAATTGGCTGGACCCAAAAGGAAATAGAGGAACAGGCCATGGTTGGTCGGTACATTATTGATTGTTTTAAAAAAATTCGTCTAAGAGAGTTCGAAGAAAACGGTCCCAAAACTGTTAGAGCAGCAAACGTATATCACCTAAAGTCAGAATATATTGTAAATACTACCGAGGTGAACTTTCCCCAATTAGGGTCAGTCATGCTTAAACTCCTACATCCCACCTCTGCAGTTTGCGGCACACCAAAGGAGCCATCCATGAAGTTTATAAAAGACGAAGAAGGTTATGACAGATCTTTTTACGCAGGTTTCATTGGGCCCGTAAATATGGAGAATGGGTCGAACTTGTTCGTTAATTTAAGATGCATGCAAATTATTGGAAACCAGGGAATACTCTATGCCGGCGGTGGCATTACAGAACATTCAAACGCTGAAAAAGAGTGGCAGGAAACCGAGATGAAATGTCGAACCTTGCTCAACATCATAGAATAGTATTTTAAGCCCGGTGCCAACCAATTAATTATTGACAAAACAGCGTTTTGTCTGGAGGCATTATTTGGCGCGTTAGGGCTAGCCAAAACATATAATCATTAATAATTTTGTCGTCAAAACACTTAAATGTCCTGTTTAAAGTGCTTTAGGCGAGGCCGCCCACTTTGGGTGGCCTCCGTCTATTGACTGGAGCTTTTCGGAAAACTATTAAGTTGAGAGATTAAACCCTCCGTCGAGCTCATGGGCTCCCAGCTTATATGGGCCTGGTTATAAAAAGGCAATCTGGTATCTAACAACCTCTCTAAGTATTGCTCCAAATTTTCCTTTTGTGGGGTTATTAACGGCCTTTTGGCACCTTTAACATTTCCCAACCGGCTAACTAGTTCTTTTAATGAAATACTAATAAATACGCTACATCCATTTCGATTGATCAACTCCATATTGCCATGATAACATGGGGTGCCTCCACCGCAAGACAAGACAAACCGATCTTTTCGACCAGCCATTAACCTTAGCTTCCTGGCTTCTAATTCTCTGAAATAGTCCTCTCCAAATTCTTCGAAAATTTCACTAATCGTTTTGCCTTCTTCTTGCTCAATATGATCATCCAGATCAAAGTAATTATAGCCAATACGTTCCCCTAACGATGTCGCCAGCGTAGACTTGCCACTCCCCGGCATACCAATTAGGAAAATCTTATCCGGAAGCACTTTCTATTTTAGCAATGCACTGACCTGCTCCGGAGTGGGAGTATCGTTGTAATGCCATTTGCCTTTTACAACCCCATCCTGCAATAAGAAAATGCCTGGATTTGAACGAATTATGGTTTTTAAGACAGTAGCATCGGCGTAATAATATGGAATTTGCAGCCCCAACTCAGATAAGAATGCTTCAAAGACCTCACCATCTGTTGCAGTCAGGGCATTAACTTCAATCTCCGGATTGAGCCCGGATATTAAAGTAGATATTGCGCCAAACCCATCTTTATTAGCGTGGTCCGTATTATAAACGATAATGAAAAGTTTCTTACCCGTAAAGGTTTCTTCAGTAAACTCACCATCATCATTCCAAACTCCATAGTCAGTTATCTTTGGTTGAACCTCTGGATTTAAAATGACCATTTCTTTGAAGACAAATGATTTGTCTGTCGGATACTCCATAAACCTGTGTTCCTCCCCTCCTTTTGTCATCACATATTCATACATCAATTCACCTGAAGGTTCCATTTGCACTGGAATACTAGCTCCGATTTTGTACGTTCTAAAATCAACAAATGGCAAATGATTAATCGCATGAATGGAGGTGTATACTGAACCAATGAGAAGTAGCCCCATGATGATATTGAGAAATGGTTGTTTAATATAAGGGTCATACATAGAGCCATTCACCCAAATTATGCCCGACATAAATAAGAGCGTAATGTCCTTATAAAATGATTGCCACGGAGTTAATTTGATGGCGTCGCCAAAACAACCACAATCAGTGACTTTGTCAAAAGCTGCACTATAGAAAGTGAGTATGGTAAAGAAAACGATAAGGGTCAGGAGTAATTTAGTTGTCCAGACCATTCGCCAATTCAGTAGAAGCGCGAAACCCAGGACTACCTCCAATACCACAATAATCACTGCAATTGGAAGTGAAAACGGGACGAAAATTTCAAAAAAAGAGCCAATATCGGAAGCGAATACTTGAAAGTACTCTTCAAGCTTGATTGCCATCCCCACAGGGTCGTTCATTTTTATTAACCCGGAAAAAATAAATAACCCTGCAACTGCGATTCTAAACAGGTGCATTAGAAATTTACAAACTACAATTTTATTACTATTTCCGTATACCATAGCATTTTTTAAGATTTCAGTTTAATTAGTGCACATAAAGAATAATTTATAATGTCATGGTA
>JAJCYL010000323.1 GCA_029262955.1 Cytophagales bacterium
CTTACCAGCCGTCATCATCAAATCGGCTAATTCGTCAATTACTAAAACAATGTATGGCAGAAACTTATGACCTTGTTTTGGGTTAAGTCTTCGATGTATAAACTTTTCGTTGTACTCTTTAATATTTCTACATGCCGCATCTTTCATTAAGTCATATCGATTATCCATCTCTATGCATAAGGAATTTAGCGTATGAACTACTTTCTTCGTATCTGTTATTATCGCTTCTTCGCTATCTGGCAGTTTAGCTAAAAAATGTCTTTCAATGGTATTAAAAAGAGTGAGCTCAACTTTTTTGGGGTCGACTAAGACAAATTTCAATTGTGATGGATGCTTTTTATAGATCAAGCTTGTAAGCATGACATTCAACCCGACCGATTTACCCTGACCAGTCGCTCCAGCCATCAGGAGGTGCGGCATCTTTGCCAAATCGGTAATGTAGACTTCATTGGAAATGGTTTTACCGAGAATTACTGGTAACGCCATATCACTCTTCATAAATTTTTCAGTGGTTACCACAGACCTCATGCTCACCAATTCCCGATTCTTATTGGGCACCTCAATACCAATGGTGCCCTTACCGGGTATGGGAGCAATTATTCTAATGCCCAGTGCAGCCAGACTCAGTGCAATGTCGTCTTCAAGATTTTTAATCTTAGAAATTTTGACACCAGCCTCCGGAACAATCTCATATAAAGTTACTGTAGGCCCAATCGTTGCTTTGATAGTCGAGATCCCAATCTTGAAGTTTATAAGGGTCTCAATGATCTTGTCTTTATTCTGCTCTAATTCATCTTTGGTGACTTGTACCTTCCGATTGGGATATTCATCTAATAGTTCAGGAGTTGGATATTTGTAGCTCCCAAGATCCAATGTTGGATCGTAATTCTCTAGTTTATCAGCCTTACTCTCCTTAACAGTTTCATTCACCTCTAAATCAATATTCTCCTCTTCCTTAGCCTCCACCTCTATTGGTTCCTTGATAATTGGCTCCTCTTCAATTGTTTTATCAATTTCAAGGGTCAATTCGGGCTTGGACTCTTCTTTCACGTCCTTCTTTTTTCCAGCGTCTAGCTCGATCTCTCTTAAAACTTCCTCAATTCTTTTATCATCCTCCTCATCCTGTTCCTCAACAATCACCCCGGTGTTTTCAGTGGTTACACCGTCCTCAGCTCGAAGTTCGTCATCCTGCCTGTTAAAGGGCATGGTTACATTAAAGAAGTACACAATAAAACCCAACAGTCCAATTGCCAAAAACAAGAATGTTCCCCAGCCCAAAATGCTATTCAAAATTATTGCCAACTCATAGCCAGTCCCTCCGCTGATAAATCCCCACTCGCTAACTTCGTCGGAAGCAAGCAAAAGATTTCCGGTGAGAATACTGATCCAAAAAAGAAAAAAGAGAATAAAATATATGCTGCGGTTTAGCGGTAAGAGCATCTTGTTGAAGATTATCTTATAGCCTAAGATAAACATCAACGGGGGCAGCAGAAATGAAGCCACTCCAAAGGTTTTAAAGATGAAAAAGTGTGATAGATATGCTCCAAGCAGTCCTAACCAATTTTCTACCTCCTGACCTGAGGTTACCAAACTGTTTTCCGTTGCTGCCACTACACTCTGGTCAGCTTTTCCGGTAAAGAGATAAGAAATAAACGCTATGACTAAAAACAGGCTGAATCCAAGTAAGAAAAATCCGCTGACCAGTTGGAACCTCCTATCCTTCAGAAAACTTAGATTTAACTTTAGGGACCTTTTGGAACCTTTGGACGATTTACTCTTATAAGTATTCTTAGCCATTCTTTCTTCGTGGCAAAAGTAAATAAAGCTAATTAATCAAACGTATGAGAATCAGTCTATTAATTTTTTCTTTACTTTTTTTTCTGCAGCCAGCCAATCCTAACTATTTAAAGATAGTAATAGATAGTAATAGATAGTAAAGATTAGAATTAAGTGCTTGAATAGCCATTTCACAATTTGGATATGCTATCGCACATAATAATAAGTGAAATCGGATTATTAATAGACCCTTACGATTTCCAGGGCGCTCTCTTTAGACATGGGAACGTACTTGCATTCTTCGTATTTATAGAAATGCACCCCCATTATTAGTAACAGTCCGGCAGAGTTAGGTACACCCATACCATTGTTTACTGATAACTGAGAAGTTATAGGTTGAATTGGAATTTTAAGAATAGGCAACATCTGACTATAAAACTCAGATTTCTTACCATGAAATTTCTTACTAACCGGTCGGTATCCTTGCTCACTATCAAATTCAAAATCAGATAATGCTACCAACTGTGCGTATAGCTTGAAATGACTTGCTTCTTTTGGTGCGGTTAATTTTTCTCTTGGAATAAATGCCGGATAATGAAGAATCAAATGGCCTCTATTCGAACCATTCTTTATAAAATATTTTGCTTTGAAGACGTCGTGAAACGGATGTTCGCTATTAAACTCAAATCCATTTAGAGCTTCTCCGAATTTGCTGAATAAAAATGCATTGTGACCAGCTTTTTGCCTTCCTGTTTTTGCGATATCTCTAAACTTCGACTTTAGTCTTTGCGAAACGTAACTTTCACAGACGTTTGCCATGCCATTGGTAAATGAACATCGCAATTCTCTGGTAAGGTTTGAAACGGTGGTGGTCAAATCTGCCTTCTTAGATTCAATATGACTTGAATCACTTTCAGTCAACGAGTGATCCTCATTGAGTGATATTCCGAATTTATCTAAGGTGTTAAATTGTACGCTTTGTGGGAGGTCAAGCTGCTGGTTGATTTCTAAATTTCTGGCCATTTTAATAGTTGGGTAATAAGTCGGTGACTTTGTCTACATCTACAAGATTTTAGTTAAAAGCATTAGTTAACTTTCACTTTGTTAAATAACTTATTGTCAAGGAGTAAAAGCAAGCTTTGAATATGGTAAAAATTTCGTGATATCGCAAACCATTGATCAATATTTTTTTGGACAAAGCCAATATTTAATTGTTTAATTCGTATTTGATGAAAATTATTGATCAATAGTGCTTACTATTAATAAAATAGTGAACCAATCCACCCAGAATTGAAAATGAATATTCGCATTGCTAATAGATTGATGTATGGATTTCTCATCGTCATTATGATGTTGCCCATCTATTCCTGTGCCTCAAGGATTAAGACTGTGAAACCAAAAACCCGGGCCAGGTTTTACAAGCCAAACTCAGATAGAAATAAAAAAAGAGTTAAGACGGTAAGGATGCGCAATCTCTAATCATCTTTGAAAAAGTTCTGGCTTTTTCTCAGCTTTATCTCAGAATTGTAATTGAAAAATTCATGAAGCTACTACTAACCGTATCAATTAGTATTTTACTAATCTTCGGGTGTTCCAAACCCCCACAAAATATTTCTAATAACAGTACAGAAACTGTACTGGGAACCATTGGAGATTCTGCCATGGTCGCCTCTGCACACCCTATTGCCTCACAAGTTGGTGCCGACATCATGAAAAATGGTGGCAATGCCTTCGACGCGGCAATTGCCGTGCAATTTGCGTTGGCTGTTGTTTATCCGGTTGCCGGTAATATCGGTGGTGGCGGATTTGCTGTCATCCGTGAAAGTAACGGAAACGTCGCATCGCTGGACTTCAGAGAAAAGGCCCCTAAGTCTGCTTCAAAAGATATGTATCTCGACAGTGAAGGGAATGTGATCAAGGGAAAAAGCACAATCGGCCGATTAGCTTGTGGGGTTCCTGGTTCAGTTGATGGTATGTTCGAATTGCACAAAAAATACGGATCCATGCCAATGGATCAACTTATTCAACCAGCAATAATTTTGGCTGATGGAGGATTCCCATTAACCCAAAACGAGGCGTCAAATCTGAATCGATTCCAGGAGGAATTCAAAATGCAGAATAATTGGGATTTACCGACTATGAGAGAGTCGCCATGGAAAGAAGGGGAAACCATGTTTTACAAAGATTTGGCGGTCACTTTGGCCATCATTCGAGACTTTGGTAAAGAAGGTTTTTATGAAGGCATTGTGGCTGACCAAATAGTTAAAGACGTTCAGAGTGGCGGCGGGTTGATCACTATGGATGATTTAGCCACTTATGAGAGTAAATGGCGTGAGCCCTTAGTCGGTAATTATAGAAATCACAAGATCATCTCAATGCCCCCTCCCTCTAGTGGAGGAATTGCTTTACTCCAACTGTTGCAGGGCACTGAAGATTACCCGATAGGTACATGGGGACATAACAGTGCAAAAGCAATTCATACCATGACTGAATTAGAGAGAAGGGTTTACGCCGACAGAGCGACTTATCTTGGAGATCCTGATTTTTATGATGTTCCTCAGGAGATGCTCCTTTCAGAGTCATACAATGAAGAGCGTTTCTTAGACATTTCAGCAAAGAGCAAAACACCTTCCAGTGAAATTAAAGAGGGAAATGTTGAAATGATTGAAAGTGTTGAAACAACACATTTTTCAGTGGTAGATGTGGACGGTAATTCGATAGCCATAACTACCACTCTTAATGGCTACTTTGGCAATAAGGTAATGGTAAAGGGAGCCGGTTTTTTCCTGAACAATGAAATGGATGATTTTAGTGCAAAACCAGGGGTGCCTAATCAGTTCGGCCTGGTAGGTGCCGAGGCCAACGCAGTTGCGCCGGAGAAGAGAATGCTCAGTTCGATGACTCCTACCATTGTTGAAAAAGATGGTGAGCTCTTGATGGTTGTCGGAACGCCAGGGGGATCTACAATTATTACCAGCGTATATCAAACGATACTCAATGTGATTGATCATGAAATGACAATGCAAGAAGCCGTGAATGCTGAAAAATTTCATCATCAATGGTTACCAGACCTCATCTTGATTGAAGAAAATAGATTCGCTGAAAATGTTGTGGATGATCTTACCAGTATGGGACACGTGATTGATGTGAGAAAACAACTCGGTAAAATGGATTGCATATTAGTGCACCCTGACGGTACTCTTGAAGGAGGGTCAGACTACACCCGAGGTGATAATACTTCTATAGGTTTTTAACTATGAGATCTATAGCCATTGTCCTTTTGGTTACTCTCTACAGTTACACCCAAGCTCAAAATGACAGAGCTCGGGACTATGGTATTGAAATTGGAATCCTTAAACCTGGCGAACTAAACACCATCACTGATGTTCCGGGTGTGCTTGTTGGTCACCACACATTGAATGAGGGAGATAATATCCGAACCGGAGTAACCGCAATTCTTCCACACGGTGGTAATATATTTCAACAGAAAGTTCCAGCTGCTATTTTCCTGGGAAATGGTTTTGGTAAACTAATGGGATATTCACAGGTGGAAGAGCTAGGTAATCTTGAAACTCCTATAATACTCACCAATACCTTGAGTGTCCCTACTGCTGCTAATGCGCTAATCAAATATACGCTCTCTCAAGAGGGCAATGAAGATGTTAGATCGGTGAATGCTGTTGTGGGTGAAACCAATGACTCTTTTCTAAATGACATTCGAGGTCTTCATGTCAAGGAAGGGCATGTCCTCAAAGCAATTGAGGATGCAAAAAGTAAAGTAACCACGGAAGGTAACATTGGAGCAGGTACTGGCACCGTTTGTTTTGGTTTTAAAGGTGGCATTGGTACAGCC
>JAJCYL010000324.1 GCA_029262955.1 Cytophagales bacterium
ACATCACCACTGCCAGGGCTGTTACAAGAGCAAAGGAGGTTGGTATAAGGAAAATTTTAGGGTCTCACAAATCACAACTCAGGGTACTTTTCCTGCTTGAAGCATTGATACTCAATTCGACAGCACTGCTAATTTCCTTAATCTTATTAAGACCAATTTATCCATGGATTGAAGATTTGGTAGAGGTACAATTTTTTACGGGTCCCGGATATAATTTAGAAATCATGGGGTATATGTTCCTAAGTGTTTTTGTCGGATCACTGTTGTCTGGTTTGTACCCTGCATTTGTCTTATCAAACTATCAGCCTATCCAGGTGTTGAAGGGAAAACTGACTTATTCAACTCAGGGCATCTACCTTAGACGTACCTTGGTAGTACTGCAACTTGTATTTTCCTTGTTTCTTATCTCCTCTCTATTTATTGTCCAAAGTCAGATGGACTTTATGATCAATCATAACCTCGGTATGCAATTGGAGGAGACTATTCTGGTGGACGGCCCAATAATGGAAGTTGATGAGCCTTCTTACACCACTAAGATGGAATCGCTGAAGAATGAGTTATTGAATACACCCGGAGTTATTAAAGTCAGTATTTCCTCTATGGTACCGGGCATTGAGAGTTTTTGGAGAGCCTCGACGGAAAACAGAAGTGGTGAAGAGGCAGGAATATTTCTGCATCGAACTCAAATAGACGAAGATTTCATTTCCATATATGGATTACAAATCCTCGCGGGAAGGAATTTTGATCGCTCATTCGGCTCAGATAAAAATGCCATCATAGTGAATGAACTTACCACGCAAAACCTGGGGTTCCCCTCACCTGAAGAGGCGTTAAATGAAAAAATATATTTCTCAGGAGATCAGACCTTTAATATCATAGGAGTAGTTAACAATTTCTATCAGCGGGGTGTCCAATATGCCTACGAGCCCCGTACTTTTCAACTTGACACGGCGAGAAATGGCAATTATATCTCCGTAAGGTTTCAATCAGATGATCTGAGTCAACTTAATAATGAGCTAAAAAGCACTTATGCTTCGGTCTTTCCTGGATCACCATTCAATAGCCGTTTTCTTTATGATATATTTCAGGCTCAGTATGATAAGGAAAAACAATTCAGAAACCTGTTTACAACCTTTACTGTGGTTGCCCTGATTGTGGCCTGCCTGGGTCTCATTGGTCTGGCATCTTATCTCCTGAATCAAAAAAGTAAAGAAGTCAGCATTCGTAAGGTTTTGGGCGCCAGAAATTCTGTGCTGTTTTTAACCCTCAATAAGGAATACCTGGTGATCAGTATAGTTTCATTCATTGTCACCTTACCCGCCATCATCTACCTGATGCAAGAATGGCTCAATAATTATGCAAATAGAATAACCTTTGAAATAGGCATGTTTGTCTACCCTTTCTTGATAATTCTATCCATCATATTGATTATAACATTTAGATATACAGTCAAAGTAATCTCAAGCAACCCAGCCAGGGTTTTAAGAGAGGATGGTTAGTATCAGTCAATAGTTTAATTGGTTGCAAAATTTAACTTAGAGCAACTCATAAATATTGATTTGCTCTCACCACATCTAAAAAGAAATGTCTATAAAATCCTCATATTCGGTGGATTTTGGTTTTCATTTGGTATAGTCTATGTTTTTTTTGGAGATGGGATTGATTTAGATACATACTATGACAGTTTGGAAATGGGTGAAACAACCCTTCGAGGTAGGAAAACGGAGGTAAAGCTATTCACAATAAAGGAAATAAGTTTATGAGGTATTTTGTCATTATTCTTCTTTTGCCTTTGCTATTTGGGTGCAAATCCAACAAGGAGATGCCAGTTGAATTTGTACTGTTAAGTGACGTCGCGGATGACATTCGGGTTGATCTCAGGTATAGTACCAACCGCAACTTCATGGGACGAAAAATTGATGGGTATGAAAGCAATCGCTGTTATGTAACTAAAGCAACGGCTCAAGCTTTGCGAGAAGTGCAGAGCGATTTGAGACCTCTTGGAATGAGTCTGAAAGTCTTTGATGCGTACAGACCTCAGATCGCAGTGGATCACTTTGTTCGCTGGGCAAAAGATTTACAAGACACACTCAATAAAAGCAGTTATTATCCCAATGTGCCAAAAAGCGAGCTCTTCGAAAGAGGATATATTGCAGCGAGATCAGGGCATACCCGTGGAAGTACACTGGACTTAACGTTGGTATATTTAGAAAATAATGTTGAACTAGACATGGGAACTCCATGGGATTTTTTCAGTACAAGATCCTGGCCTGGTAGTGAATTGGTTGATCCGGTGCTCCAAAAGAATCGAATTATGCTAAGGGATGTAATGATAAAGAATGGCTTCAAACCCTATGACAAAGAATGGTGGCATTTCACCCTCGAAGAAGAACCTTTTCCGGATACTTATTTCAACTTTAATATCAGGTAGGTTTAGTTGGCCAACTTAAAAAGAAGTGAGAATTGAAGGTATTGATTGAATAGTTTTCGGCGGTTTAAAATTGCATCCTCCTTGGATATTTTAGTAAATGAAGTGCTAAAACGGATTCCCACATCGAGGAAATAACTCAAAGAGTAATTAACACCGACCGTACCACCAAGCTCCAGTCTTTTATTATAAACATCGCTAATATCCTTGGATACCTTAATTGTGTCCACGGGCATAGGTTTGTCAATATTTTTGGCTTTTAGCAAATAAGAAACCTCGGGGCCGAGACTGATTTTTAACTTATCAAAAGGATAATAGTCAAGAAGGATTGGAAGGCTAAGGTAATTGAATCTATAACTCAGCGTATCTATATTGGTATTGGTTCCTTTAAGGGTATAACCTGGTTCTAATGAAAATCCGATCACCGAATTGTAGCCTGGCTCATAGGCATAAACTACGGCTACACTAAATGCTCTAAGCGTTTCGAGATCAGCCCTTGAAGAATTATCTGACTTGAGCTCTGATAAATTATAACCAACTCTTAAACCACCATAGCTCTCCTGGGCATAGTTTACATAAGACATTGATATCAGCGTAGAAGCAACAAGAATTATTCTACAATCTATATTCATGAGTCCGTGATCAAATTTTGAATGACCTGTTTTACCACAAAGATTAAGCCGTTAATTTAGGCATCGAAGGCAGAACTATGGAAAGCTTAATAAAAGAAATGAAAAAAGCCCTGGCCGGCGAATGGCATGGTGAGGGCTTTTCCAAATATCCCACAATTGACTCTACTTCCTACGATGAAATTTGGATCTTCAAACCAGATGACTACAAACCCTGTATTCATTTTGACCAGAAAACATGGTATAAGAATGACACTGACCAAAATGGTCAGACTGTCTTTTGGGATACCGGCTTTATACTTTTAAAAGAAAATGAAATACTGTTAATAAGTTCTCAGGCCGGAGGCAGGCAGGAAACCTACAGGCTGACTAATCACGCTGCTTTGACCTACACATTTGAAAGCATATCATTTGCTAATGACCCAAGGATGGTTAAATCGCAAAGGATACTGACAATTTCCACCCAAACCTTGAGTTACGAATTAAACATGGAGACACGGGAAAATAGAAAATTTGAAAATCATTTAAGGGCTGAACTAAAGAGAGTGGAGATTTAGTCAGTTGACTAAATAATCAATTAACTCCCAAAGTTCGGTTCTGGCTGTAGCCCTGTTCTGATTGGTCCTTTCAGAAATTTCTTCATCTGTCATTTCCGGGTGAACCACTTTAAATACTTCCGAAGAATTAATTTCGAATAAACTCGGAAAATTCGGAACTCCGTCTAATGTCAAATATTGATACGGCAAGTCATCACCTCTTGGATAAACCAATGACCATAGTCCCCAACCGCTGATATGCTCTCTACGAACCATCTCAGCGTGAATGGGTTGCCAAACCTCCCGTTCAATCCTCTCATATTCTTGTCTCCTCCCCTGTGGCACCCTCATGTAGTTGACCTGAATATAAGGTGAAGGTTTACCCAACGATATTTCAGGTGCCCTGCTGATACTTCTATACATTTCGGACCTAACTCTTGACCTAACTACATTCGACTCTTTCAGTATATCAACAACTTTCTTGTCAGGATGTATAGTTGCTGGAATAGCCGCTGACCAGGGATTCTCAAGGCTATCCAGATTGTTATAAATAACGATGGTCACATAGTTGTATTCATTACTACTACCTGTAAAGTTGATTGCGTAAAGGTACCAGCCAACTATTAAACCACGCCTTACCCTTTCAGCATGCATTGGCTTCCAAATACTTTGTTCGAGTTCGAGGTAGCTACTTATGTTTTCAGGCTTGACCTTTTTATAGTCAATTACTGCATAAAATGTCTTTTGTTTATTTTGAGCATATATAAGAGGTGTACTAAATGTCAGACTTAAAACTAGGCCTGTCAATAAAAATACAGGGGGACTTAATTTAAAATATTTCATCTGCTAAATCATTTTAGAGGTTTAACCAGTAAGAGATTTTGAATACAAGCGAACGATTTTTAGCCTTAAGATTAGAAGGCAGGTAATTATCCGTATAGACCAGGAAGATATCTGATACAGGTTTGTATCTCCATTGAAGCCGAGAATTAACATTCATATTATTCTGCTGCTCATTGTATTGAATAAAAGTAGTCCAAAATAGCTTGTCTGTAAATGTGAAGTCTATCCGAGGTCCAATCAGCCAATAAGAGGCATCTAAGAAAGGGCGTGGTAATTCAATATTATTAAACGAATAAGCCATGGATAGTCCCAGAATGGGTACAAACCTGTATCCTATAGCTCCACTAGTTATCGTACGTGTGCCGTTGAAATAGCCGCCTGTTCCAAGGCTGATTTCATAAGTAAACTGCCTCCTTATGTTAGATCGGAAGCTTGCCTCTACACCAAACCATTCAAAATCCTCACCGGTTAATAAATCCAGGGCATCTTCATCTCCCGAACCAGTGGGCTCGAAATCACTGCGAAGAAGTATGTAATTGTAATTACCTTCAAAGCTCAATTGGCTCGAGGTCATAAAATTGACATTGTAACGCAAACTTGCTGTCCTATCTGTAGTAGACCCCTCTAAATCCAGGTAAGTTCTGTAACTAAAACTTGGTCCATGTTGGTTAATTAAAAGGTCACTTGGGTAAAATCGGTAGGTTAATGAGGGTCCGAAGCGGAAATGTCCCTTTCTTGGAACAAATCCAACCTCTGCATTATAATCGTCACCAATAATCTCATGAGACCATAATAGCCTATACTTTCTTACATTGTAACTAATAAAAGCTCCATGCGAAAAATCGCTGGCATCCTTATCAACAGATTGAAAAAGATTGAATTCCCCCTCCCATTTATTATCCCGGCTGGCCAATTTATATTCTAAACCATAAACTCTGTTGTATCGGTTTAACTCACCAAATTCATAACCCTCGTCTTCATCTTTTGCAATGTTCAGCGTTTGTTTATTTACGAAAACTCCGGAGATACTTGACCGGCCAAAAATTTGTTTCTGAAACGAAGCCACCGTGAAATTTTGAGCCGGTATATCGTCATCATCGTCCAGTATTTTATGCTCGGTTTGGGCATTTAGTAAACCCACTCTCCAGTCTTCTCCTATCTTTCCACTCAATTTTACTCCCATCAACATGGGGTTTTCCAACCCTATTCGTCTGGAAAAAAAGACCCGGCTTGTGGGAAAACCATAATCTCCAAACAAATCACTGTTCTCCAGGAAAAATTGTCTTCTTTCGGGAAAAAACAACTCAAATCTTGACAGGTTAGTCACTTGTTGATCGACATCCGCATTGGAAAAATCTGGATTGAAAGAGAGGTCCATATTTAGTGCCGATGATAACGCCACTTTGGCATCAGCACCGATGCTACCTGTTAAATCCAGGTCTTCATTATTTTCAAAATCATGAACTGCTGAGCCAGATGTGTAAGGTATGATCGAGATGTTGGTTCCGGCAGTAGGAGGAATGGAATCCCATGCCAATCGACCTGAAAAGGAAAGGTTAGATGGTCTAAATGGTCTCTCTACTCTGGTCCAGGTAGAGCGTTCATTCTGACGCAGGTCATTTCTATCAAATTGAATATTCCATTGGCGCAGCTGATCGTTGTAGCGAATCGTTTTAAAGGGAATTCTCATCTCTGCAATCCAATATTCCTTATACCTCTTGACTTTCGAATACCAGACATTATCCCAAACTATGGATACATTATCTCCACCAGAGACAAGTCCTTCCTTTTGAACACCATAAGGGGTAAGTCCAAAAAGGAAGCCATTTGATAGATCATCATAAGGGTCCAGATAGATGCTGATATTGTCATTTCTTGAACTGAAAAAATCTCGTCTCAGAGACTGAACAATAGGATTGCCAGGTTCTACGAAACATTTTATGCCCAGGTAAATATCTTTTGGGCCATAGGTTATCTTAACTTCAGTTTTCAAATCTGAATTGACATCATTATCAGGAAAGAACTGTTGGAAGTTTTTCGCAGTTTCTGCCATTTCCCAGGCTGGTTCATTCAGTGATCCATCAAGAATAATTGGTGAGCTCTGCTTTTTGATGCGAAGGATCTTAGCAGGAATGCGTTCTTTTTTTGGCCTGGTCATCAAGGTCACTTCGAACCTGTCTTGGGCCGATGCTGACCCAAAAAAAATAATTAGTATAAAAACAGTGATTGCTATTCGCACCTTGTGTCAAATTAGGAAATCTTTCTTAAATCAGGAAACCGGAAGTTTAAACAATACCTATTCCTCCTTAAGTGACCACACCGGGTTTTGAAAGCGCGGAAATAACTGAATGGTAATCCACTGTTATTGAGGTGATCACATGAATCAACAAAGCTGATACTTAACCAGATAGACACCCGAAATTTAAAGGAAAGCAAATTGTTATGAGTAACATTGAAGTTTGTGTCCATTATTTCTAACGAATTCGTCTAAGTATTAAATGAAAACTATAAACCTTATGAAAACTATAAACCTTATTGCTTGTTTTGCCTTGTTGCTGATAAGCAGCACCATTTTCGCTCAGGAACTTACCAAAGAAGAACGTAAGAAGGCCCTTGACCACATGAAAGCCACACAAAGTGAGTTAGTGAAGACAATTAAAGGTCTTTCTGAAGCTCAACTTAATTTTAAGGCTTCAGATGACAGTTGGTCTGTAGCCAATTGTGTTGAACACCTTGCCATTTCCGAAGGAAATATCTTTGGTATTGTTCAGATGACCTTACAAAATGAACCTGACCCTTCAATGCGTGACCAGGTGGGTATGTCTGACGACCAGATCATTGGGTTAATCTCGAGTAGAGAACAAAAAGTAAAGACTCGTGAAGAGTTTGAACCAACTGGTAAATTCGGGAATTACGAAGGTTCTCTAAACGAGTTCAAAACCAAAAGGAAGTCTAACATGGCTTATGTAAAGTCAAGCAGTGACGACTTAAGAAATCGTTACTTCGATTTTCCTTTCGGAAAAGTTGATTCTTACCAGGTGATCTTATTTATGTCAGGCCATACCAAGAGGCATACTGACCAGATTAAGGAAGTAATGGCAAATGCTGAATTTCCTAAGAGCTAATATTAGTAAAATTTGATTTAAGAAAACCCGGGTTATTTGACCTGGGTTTTTTTGTTGAATAAATCATTAAGACTCTAAAAGCTTAGTTTTTGTACGAAACTACTGTAGGGATATTGACTGTTACATTTACCTCCGACCCCGACGCAAGTGTTATTGGGCACAAGTCATGCACACGCTTTGGCCCGGCTGGAAGACTTGCGCCAGGAAAGTGTAAAATGTACTCCTACTGGACAACTGGCACTCGTTACAAACGAGCGCCAGCTATCGGGGTTAAGCGAAGCGTCACTTGTGCCAATTCAATTTATCAACATCAATCAACTTTCATTTTCGAGACTACAGTAACTTTTCGCACTGCTGTTCAGGTATTCTTCAACAGATAATATATTCCCGCCTCAACCGATCCCGGCCCAAGTGTTATTGGGCACAAGTCATGCACACGCTTTGGCCCGGCTGGAAGACTTGCGCCAGGAATAGGGAACATGTCGGACAGCATTTGGTTCAATTGACTTAACCGAACCCCTTCTTTAAATACAAATGTCTCTTATTATCCTAAAGCTTCTAAGGCCTTTTTAACATATACTTTAGTCAGATGAGTGCGATATTCAGAAGACGCGAAGTGATCTCCTAAAACCTCTACTCCATCCACAGCATGGTTAGCTGCCTCTGTAGCATTAGTACCATTAAAAGCGGCCTCAACACCACTCGCACGGTAAGCAGTATCAGCTACACCGGTTAATCCAACCTGAACTCCGGAACTGGTTTTAATAGCTGCACATCCAACCACAGCAAATCGCGAGGCAGATTGAGCAAACTTGAGATAAACACCATTGGATGATTTTGGGAATTTTACCCCGGTAATTACTTCATTGTCCTCAACTCCGGTTTCAAATAATCCCTGGAAAAAGTCACCAGAAGCAATTTCTCTCTTACCAGCTGGACCTTCAACCAAAATAGTGGCATCGTGGGCCATTACTACCGCCGGATAATCAGCTGCCGGATCTGCATGGGCCAGGCTACCTCCAATGGTGCCTGCATTTCTTACCTGTACATCGCCAATGGCGGCTGCAGCTTGTGCCAATGCCTGGGTATGTTTAGCCACTAGATCGGAATTGGCAATTTCAACATGAGTACAATTGGCACCCACTACAATGGCATCACCATCTTCTGAGATGCTTTGCAATTCACTTATACCACCGATATCCACCAGAAGTTCAGGTTGATTCAATCTTAATTTCATAGCTGGTAACAGGCTATGACCTCCGGCCAGTAATTTTGCATCACTATGCTTTCCCAGTAAACTGATGGCCTCACTTACTGAATTGGCTTTTATATAATCAAATTTTGAAGGTATCATTTCTTGTTTCTTTAAGTATGGACTTGCCTAAGCTCACCCCTGGCCCCTAAAGCCTGCCAGCCAGCAAGGCAGGGGGAATCTATCCTCATGCCCCATAATGGGCGGGTTCCCTTTAAGGAATAAAAAGGTGTGCGGAAGGCTTTATTTAATTTAATGATCATCATTTAACTATTCATTGCTCTCCAAACTCGCTCGGGTGTTAGTGGCATTTGTAAGTCCTTTACACCAAAAGGAGACAAAGCATCCATTACTGCATTAGCCACCGCTGGTGTAGCTCCAATACAACCGGCTTCACCCGCACCTTTAACACCAAGTGGGTTATGAGGGCACGGTGTTACCTTTCGATCTGTCTCAAAGAATGGCATATCGTCTGCACGCGGCATGGCATAATCCATGTAAGAACCAGTGAGTAGGTTGCCATCATCATCGTACAATGCGCCTTCAAGTAAGGCTTGTCCGGCTCCTTGAACCACACCGCCATGAATTTGGCCATCAACGATCATTGGGTTAATGACATTACCCACGTCATCTACTGCAATGAAACGCTTCAAGTCTACTTTCCCCGTTTCCTTGTCTACTTCAACGACAGCAATGTGTGCCCCAAATGGATAGGTGAAGTTGGCCGGATCATAGAAGCTTGAGAAATCAAGGCCTGGCTCCTCTCCCTCTGGATAATTGTGTGGGACATAGGCAGTTAATGAGACGTCTCCGAAAGCAACCGATTTGTCAGTGCCTTTTACCGTCCATTTACCTTCT
This sequence comes from Cytophagales bacterium, assembly GCA_029262955.1. Classification (GTDB taxonomy): domain Bacteria; phylum Bacteroidota; class Bacteroidia; order Cytophagales; family Cyclobacteriaceae; genus JAJCYL01. The sequence continues at coordinate 9,672 of JAJCYL010000324.1, forward strand.
GCATATTCAAGGTCTCCAACTGATGCTTCCAACAAATGAGCGGCAATCCTGGCTCCCTTTTCAAGCACTTTATCAATACTCTTCACAATGGCAGATCCCCCAACAGCGATACTACGTGAGCCATAAGTGCCCATACCAAAAGCAACCTGATCTGTATCCCCGTGATTAATGTCAACATCATCCATCGGGATACCCAATCTGTCAGCTACAAATTGCGCAAAAGCAGTCTCATGTCCCTGACCATGTGAATGAGATCCAGTGAATACCGAAACTTTCCCCGTAGGTTGAATGCGAACATGACCCACTTCATATAGGCCGGCCCTTGCTCCCAAGGAACCAACTACAGCCGAAGGTGCAATCCCACAGCCTTCGATATAAGTGGAAAAACCGATTCCTAAGAGCTTATTACCACTTTTCCTTGAGTCGGCTTGTTCCTTTCTCAATTTTTCATAACCAGCCATCTCAAGTGCTCTTTTTAAGGTTGCCTGATAGTTACCACTGTCATATTGAAGCGCAACCTGTGTCTGATATCCAGGTTGATCCACCCCGTCAAATGCAGGAATGAAGTTCTTGAATCTTAATTCAGCAGGATCAATACCCATTTGAAGTGCGGCGGTATCCATCAAATGTTCAAGTATATAAGTAATCTCAGGTCTACCAGCGCCCCGATACGCATCAACGGGTGTTGTATTGGTCAAAACCGCATTCACATCAATGTTAATCAAAGGAGTGGTATAGCAACCCTGAGCCAGTGTCCCATGTAAATAGGTGGGTACACAAGTAGAAAAGGTCGATAGATAAGCTCCCAGATTAGCTTCATTATGCACTTTTAGGGCAACAATCTTTCCCTCAGCATCAAAGCCCATTTCAGCATTGGTCACATTATCTCTTCCATGTGCATCTGTCAGGAAAGCTTCACTTCGGTCGGAAGTCCATTTGATAGGTCTTCCGGTCTCCTTTGATGCCCAGGTGAGTAATGCTTCCTCAGTATAATGATAGATTTTGCTTCCAAAACCACCACCGACATCATAGCTAATCACTCTCACTTTATGCTCCGGAATCCCAAGCACAAATGCACACATTAACAACCTGATTAAGTGGGGGTTTTGGGTGCTTGTATAAAGTGTATATTTATCTGAACTCACGTCGTAATTGGCAATGTAACTCCTGGGTTCCA
>JAJCYL010000325.1 GCA_029262955.1 Cytophagales bacterium
AAAACGTAAATTCATAATTGCTGATACCCCTGGTCATATCCAGTATACCCGAAATATGGTCACTGGTGCTTCATCGGCCAACATGGCATTAATCCTCATTGATGCCAGAAAGGGAGTAATTGAACAAACGCACAGACATTCCATCATCGCATCCCTCCTTCAAATCCCTCATTTGATGGTTTGTATAAACAAAATGGATTTGGTCGATTTTAGCAAGGACAGATTTGAAGAGATTGTTAGTGAGTATCGTCAATTTGCAGCAAAACTTGATGTCAAAGACGTCCATTTTATTCCAATTAGTGCCTTAAATGGTGATAATGTTGTGAATAGATCTGTGAATACTAAATGGTATGAAGGCCCAACTTTACTCCACACACTGGAAAACATTCATATTGGCAGTGACCATAATCACATTGATTGCAGGTTCCCCGTACAAACAGTAATTAGGCCTCATTCGGATGAACATCATGATTATAGAGGTTATGCCGGCAGGATCGCAAGCGGAATTTATAGAGGTGGAGATGAGGTATTAGTCCTTCCGAGCGGTTTTACATCAAAAATAAAATCTATAGATACAGCGGATGGGCCGGTTGCAGAAGCATTTGCCCCTATGTCTGTGACTATTACACTGGAGGATGATATCGATATCAGCCGTGGGGACATGATTGTTAGAGCCGGAAATCAACCAAGTGCTCTACAAGATTTGGATGTTATGATGTGCTGGCTAAATAATGAGGGTCTCAAACTACGGGGTAAATACATTATCAGGCACACCTCGAATGAGGCCAAAGCACTAATTAAGGAAATCGTTTATAAGTTAGACATTAACACCCTTCACAGAAATGAGGACGAAACTGAAATTGGCATGAATGACATTGCGAGGGTGAAATTGAGAACAACAAAGCCTCTTCTGACTGACCCATATAATAGAAATAGGACGACTGGCAGCATTATACTTATAGATGAGGCAACAAATGAAACTGTCGCAGCCGGAATGATAATTTAACATGATGATAGACTTAAAGAATCTGTTGGACATTGCCAAAGACGCCGCCCTCAAGGCTGGTGTGGAAGTGATTAAAATCTATGGTTCGGATGATTTCAATATTGAAACTAAAACAGATAATTCTCCACTTACCATAGCCGATAAGGCTTCTCATGAAGTAATCTACAACTCGTTAATCAAAACAGAAATTCCCATTCTAAGTGAGGAAGGCCAAACTATTGAATATTCTAAAAGACGAGATTGGGAGTACTATTGGCTTATTGATCCTCTTGATGGCACAAAAGAATTTATCAAAAGGAACGGAGAATTCACGGTTAACATCGCATTAATAAAAGGCAATAACCCTATTCTTGGTGTAGTATATGCCCCGGTGCTGAATTGGCTCTACTGGGGTACAAAGGACCATGGTGCCTTCAAGCAAACTAATGATGAGACGATCCAAATAAAGACAACCTCTCCCGATTTGACCCAAACCGGACTTAAAGTTGTTGCATCGAGGTCACATTTAAATGCTGATACAGAGAGTTTTCTAAATTCTTTAGTTGATCCGGAAATTGTCTCAATGGGAAGTTCGTTAAAATTTTTGCTTGTTGCAGAGGGAAAAGCTGATCTGTATCCAAGGTATGCTCCAACAATGGAATGGGATACAGCTGCCGCTCAAGCGGTGGTGGAGGCAGCTGGTGGCCAGGTATTCAGTGAGCCGGGTAGGAAGCAAATGGTTTACAATAAAGAAGACTTACTTAATCCTCATTTTCTTGTACTTGGATAGTTCATTATCATTTGATAACATCACCAGGTAGATTTGACAAAGCGATTCTTTGTCCTATTTTTGTCGTCCAAAAACACCCCTCCAATGAGCGTTCTAGTAAATAAGAATTCAAAAGTTATAGTTCAGGGCTTTACAGGTTCTGAAGGCACCTTCCACGCTTCTCAAATGATTGAATACGGTACCAATGTAGTTGGTGGTGTGACACCAGGCAAAGGAGGTCAGAAACATCTTGATCGGCCGGTTTTCAATACTGTTGCAGAGGCAGTTGAGAAAACTGGTGCTGATGTTTCTATTATTTTCGTGCCACCTCCATTTGCAGCCGATGCAATTATGGAATCTGCAGACGCTGGAATTAAAGTAATTGTAGCCATAACTGAAGGAATTCCTGTGAAAGATATGATGATAGCCAAGGAGTATATCAAACAAAGGAACGTTAGATTAATTGGTCCAAATTGTCCTGGTGTAATTACTCCTGGAGAAGCTAAAGTAGGAATCATGCCAGGTTTTGTTTTCAAAACCGGTAAAATTGGAATTGTTTCAAAATCTGGCACACTTACCTATGAAGCTGCAGATCAAGTTGTAAAAGCAGGTTTGGGTATATCGACTGCCATCGGAATTGGTGGTGATCCCATCATTGGAACTTCAACCAAGGAAGCTGTTGAGCTATTAATGAACGACCCTGAAACTGAAGGCATCGTTATGATTGGTGAAATTGGAGGTCAATATGAAGCTGACGCTGCCAAATGGATTAAAAGTCAGGGCAATCCAAAACCAGTTGTAGGATTCATTGCAGGCCAAACTGCACCAAAAGGGAAACGAATGGGTCATGCCGGAGCGATAATTGGTGGGGCCGATGATACTGCCGAAGCTAAAATGAAAATCATGGGAGAATGTGGTCTCCATGTTGTTCAATCTCCTGCAGATATTGGAGAAACTATGGCCAAGGCACTCGCGTGACAGATAGTGAATAATGGCCAAAATTAGCAGAGATGTTTCTGAAGCTATCGAACATCTTAAAAATGGCGAAATTATTGGCCTGCCTACAGAAACTGTTTATGGTTTAGCAGGAAATGCTTATGATGTTAATGTGGTTCTTAAAATTTTTGAGGCCAAAAAAAGACCATCTTTTGACCCGTTAATTGTGCATACTGACTCAGTAGACAAAGTTCGTGAGTTTGTCAGTGAGTTTCCTTCTGGTGCATTAGAGTTTGGCTATCAAAACTGGCCTGGGCCAGTGACATTGGTTTTGCCAAAATCGAGTTTAATTCCGGATATAGTTACTTCTGGTTTAGACACCGTGGCGGTGCGAATTCCAAATCATCCCATGACTCTTGATGTGCTGGCCAATCTGGATTTCCCTGTGGCTGCACCAAGTGCCAACCCATTTGGATATGTTAGTCCGACTACAGCACACCATGTTAACGATTCTATGGCTGCAATCATTCCATTCATTCTTGATGGTGGCCCTACAACTATAGGAATTGAATCCACAATTATTGATTTTTCAACTCAAATTCCTACGATACTGAGACTAGGTGGAATGAGTGTCGAAGATATTCAGCTACAAACAGGGGATGTTAGAATAAAATTGCATCAAGGCTCTAACCCCAATGCTCCGGGTATGCTTGATTCCCACTATGCTCCTCGAAAACCCTTAATTATTGGTAATATTTCAGACATGGTTGAGCACCATTCAGATAAAAAAATTGGGATCATTTCATGGCGAGATAGAATTACCGGAATTAATCCAGCGTATCAATTCATACTCTCGCCTACTGGTGATTTCATGGAAGCATCCAAAAATCTTTTTGCGGTGCTTCGTAAATTAGATTCGATGGATGTGGATATTATTATTGCTGAGCTGCTACCAGATGAATTCCTTGGCAGGGCTATTAATGACCGACTTAGAAGAGCCAGCCAACGATAAACTTCTCCAATAGCGACAGGTAAAGACCAAGTTCCTATTGGAGCGTTTAAATTATTGATAATTTCGCATGATCAATTACACCTCATGAAAACACTCAACGATTTCAATTTTAAAGGCAAACGGGCACTTATACGAGTTGACTTTAATGTTCCTCTGAATGACCAGTTTAAAATAACTGATGAAACAAGGATTAATGCAGCAATTCCAACATTAAAAAAAATTCTTAAAGATGGCGGGAGTTGTATAATAATGAGCCATTTAGGACGGCCAAAGGATGGACCTGAGCATAAGTTCTCGTTAGAACATTTAGTAGACACCTTGAGTAATAAATTGAATGTTAGGCTCGAATTTGCTGATGATTGTATTGGAGACGGAGCATTTGAGGCATCTTCAAATTTAAAGCCCGGCAGAGTTCTACTATTGAACAATCTGAGATTTTACAAAGAAGAAACTAAGGGTGACGAGGCATTCGCTGAGATGCTTTCACGACATGGAGATGTTTACGTTAATGACGCTTTTGGTACGGCACACAGAGCTCATGCTTCAACCACGATAGTAGCGAAATATTTTCAGGATCGCGTGTGTGGGTATGTAATGCAGGCTGAATTGGAAAATGCGAAGAAAGTATTAGAAAACGCTCAAACCCCCTTTACAGCCATTATGGGTGGCGCCAAAATTTCGGACAAGATTCTCATAGTTGAAAAACTTCTTGATAAGGTTGACAATCTCATCATCGGTGGAGGAATGAGTTATACCTTCTTCAAGGCATTAGGAGGAAATGTTGGTAATTCACTAGTAGAAAATGATAAGCTCGATTTGGCCAGGATGCTAATTGAAAAAGCAAAGGAGAAAAATGTTGATTTGCAACTGCCAATTGACTCAATAGTCGCTGACGCCTTTAATAATGATGCCAATTCAAAAGTCTGTAATAATCATCAGATTGAAGATGGATGGATGGGGCTTGATATTGGACCGCAGGCCATTGAGGTTTTTTCAAACTTGATTAAAAAATCGAAAACCATCCTCTGGAATGGTCCCATGGGGGTTTTTGAGATGGAGAAATTTGCAAAAGGAACAAATACAATTGCTGCGGCAGTTGTTGAAGCCACTAAAAATGGTGCGTTTTCGTTAATTGGGGGGGGTGACTCAGCGGCTGCAGTAAACTCACTTGGTTATGGAGATCAGGTGAGCTACGTCTCAACAGGTGGAGGAGCGCTTCTAGAATATATGGAGGGAAAAACACTCCCTGGAGTGGCTGCTTTAGAATAATTAAGAAATGCTCAGGAGACCCATTTTATCATAGGTTATCTCTCCATTTTCTAACAGATCTCTAATGTGATCCAGGTATTCCTCTTCTTTTACTCTTGGAAACATTAAATAAAGTGCGTCTAATCCCTGCTTACCATTGCCTAATTCTCCCATAATTTGTTCTGAAAGCGAACTCCTGATTGTTTTGGCCTTTTTTCTCTTTCCAATACAATAGTCACAGCTACCACAGTCCTCATAAGTTGTTTCTCCAAAATATTCCTGGAAGACTCTTGTCCTACAATGATGCAAAGTCAGAGCGTACTTAGTGATTTGTTCAATTTGATCCGTTCTAATTCTTTTTCTTTCATTCATTTTAGCAATGTCAATCTTCAGATTAGAACTATCCAATCTTGGTGTGAGTAATGTAATTTGAGTCGAATCTCTTTTTCTTGAGTATGAAAGCACATCTCTCTTATCCAGGATTTCGAGCTTGGCTATTACCTCCTTTGGTGACAAGGTACATATTTCAGCAATTTGACTTTCTTTAATATCAACATAACCAGAGAACGCTTCACCCCCATAAAGCCTCAGGATCGATTTCAAAAGAGTGTCCAGAGCCTCATTCTCGACCTGAACTTTGTAGAGATCTTCCTTACTGCTTAGTATATGTAAACGACTGGACTGATAAAAACTTTCGTTCACTAATAAAAGGCCCTGGTCGCTCATTTTTGCAATCAAATTGTAGGCCTCAAATGGTCGGTAACCGAATGCACTTGAAAATGACTCCAGATCAAAATCAAAGGTTTCCATAAAATTACTTCCGACAGCAATTTTTAGATAGTTGGCTATCGATTGATAACACTTTTGAATAGCTTCAATAGGAGGAAAAGAATTCTCCAAATTCTCGCCTAACAATCTGATATCCGCTTGATTGTACAACAGAACAGCAAAGGCCTTTTTCTCGTCTCTGCCTGCTCTTCCAGCCTCCTGGTAGTAGTTTTCCAATGAATCTGGTAAATCCATGTGGATGACGGTTCGAACATCAGATTTGTCAATGCCCATTCCAAACGCATTGGTTGCCACAATTACTCGAATCTTATTATTAATCCATTTCTCTTGCTTACCTGCCCTTATTTGATTGGACAGGCCAGCATGATAATAGTCTGACGAAACTCCGGCCGAACGTAAAAATTCGGCAATTATCTTCGTTTTTTTTCTGTTTCGAGCATAAACTACAGAGCTGCCCGGTACATTCTGAAGTATTTCTAACAGCTTTTTCTCCTTATTTTCTTTCTGGAATACCGAATAAGATAGGTTCTTGCGAGCAAAGCTTTTTTCGAAAACAAGTTCATTTTTCATCTCAAGCTTATCGATGATATCAGCTCTTACCTTTTTAGTAGCAGTTGCCGTCAGCGCAATTGAGGATAGAGCTGGAAACATTTTTCGAAAAGCTCCGATTTCAAGATAGGGTGGTCGGAAGTCATAACCCCATTGAGATATACAATGGGCTTCATCAATTACCAATAAACTAACTTTCATTTTACCTACCCGGGCTAAAAACAACTCAGTTTTTAATCGTTCCGGAGACAGGTATAAAAATTTTATTTTCCCATAAATACAGTTGTCAAGGGTTATGTCAATCTCCCTCCGGCTCATACCCGAATAAATAGCCTCAGCTTTTATTCCTCTTCGGGTCAATTGATTTACCTGATCCTTC